>CAYTUL010000054.1:0-12985 GCA_964441135.1 uncultured Desulfobacteraceae bacterium
TTAATATGGTGTAACCATTTGATATCATTACAATTTTAATTTTGGGAACGGCTATTTTCTTTTATATAGTTTAGGTTTTCTTGAAATTTGTCTTATGGGGATAAGTTCATGAGTTACGTTAACAGGCGTAGCCATTTTAGAGTGCAAATTTTAGTACCTGTCAAATGGCAGGTACTAAATATTGAAGAAACAGAAATGGTTAAAAAGGGATTTGGCGATAAGTTATTGAGACAGAATGGTCTTCCAAACCCCATAGATGAATTCCTGGAGCAAGTCCCTCCCGGGTCAAAGGATGAGCAGATGGTTCGCTCCCTCCAATTATTAAACAATAAACTCGATTTTATAATAGAACATGTACTTTCAGAATCCATTGAATCGATGCCCGGACAGGATGACCTGATAGAGATAAGCGCCGCAGGACTCAAATTCGTAACCCGGGAAATTGTAGATATTGGTGCATTCCTGAAAATGAATCTTATCATGCCCGGCACAATCCAGTATCAGATAGAACTTATTGCCGAAGTCCTTAGAGTTGAGCCTAAAAACGACGATTTCATCATTGCGGCACGGATAGTACACATTGAGGATGATGCTCGAGATTCGATTATAAAAACGGTTTTTCAAAAACAAAGGATAGATATTCGAAGGCTCAAGGCAAATCAAAAGGATAACAATATTGATTGAACTATCCAACACCGAGTATATCAGACTATTTAGACTGGCATTTCTTGGAAGGCTTATTAGCGGACTTGTGCACAATCTTAACGGCCCTTTACAAAATCTTGGTCTTGATATGGATATGGCAAGATATTCTCTGAAGGATGATCCGGACCCTAATGGGGAGATCATCAAAAATATCCGAAATCGATTAAAAAGGATGGAAGAAGAGTTTGACCGAATAGATCGCCTTATTAAAACATCCTCCATGAAAGCCGGCCGGGATGGAGATCACGGCAATCCACCAATGGACTTTAACGACCATCTTCAACAGGAATTACTGTTCTTACAGACCAATCTATACTTCAAGCACAATGTTCACACAGAACAGTTTTATCAGGATAATTCTCCCTTTATCCATGATCTGTCAAGGCATTCCCTGATAGCATTAAGCTGGTTTTTACAACTCATTATCGAAGAGATGGAAAATGAGGGAATAAAAGATTTGACATTAAAGACCGCTTTTGACGATTCCTTTATTAAATTAACCATAATCACACGGCACGGTATTCTGCCGGACAAATTCACTGGTTTATTGCATCAAGGTGGACCGCCTTCTGATGGTCTGAAGACAGGAGATAAAAACGTGGAAATGATGTTGATTCTGTTTTTATTCAGGGAAGCTGGAATCCTTGTAGAAGCCATGAACGAAACTTCCGGATCAAGAATTACAATTCGTTTTCCAATTCATCATCATGAGTATTGAAGGAATAATCCCCTATCAATGATAATGGATCCATTCCAGTTCCTGACATTACAGGTAATCACCCCTTTTAAATTTTTCAATCTCGGTACCAAGAGTCACTTTTAATTCAGATATTACGGGTCTTATTTTTTCAGGCGTATTCGCTGCTGATTCAATGGTTCCAAGTATTCCTAATCGCTCTTCGAGATGGCCGATCAGGGGTGTTAAATCCGCCGCTTGCAAGGATGAATCCGCCAGTTTGGAAGCGTAGAAATCGACCATATCCAGGGTCTCCCTCAGTGTTCCTAGTACCCGCTTTTTATCTGTAATGTCTGATGTTCCTTGTGCTTGTTCAGCACTATGAATAATATCAATGCCATTTATAACCGGTCGTAGGTTTTTAGGGTCCGTAACGGGTTCCTTCCTTTCAGGAATGGAACTCACTTGCTCCATGACCTTCCTGAAATCGTCTTTATTTGTCTTACCCCTGTTCCCATGCTTCCCGACCTGCTGTAAAATAGGGCCCTGCCCTTCAGATACCTTCATCTCATGCTCCTTTTTAAAAACAATATTTATCCATCTCGGCCCATCCATTGGACTTATAAAATAAGAACCTTTAGGACCATTTCATATAGCTTCTTTTATTATATGCAAAATAACGGCCATAGATGATATCTTTCAATATTTATTAAATGCAGCTCAATTCTATTTAATCATGTTTCCAATACTTTATATTTTTATTTTTATTTCAGATACTTATATATTAACTTCCTTTTCTTCATGCCCTGGTAAAAACTCTTAAGTATCAATTTTATCTTCCCAATACCTGTAATAGTGGGAAATTTATTCCGATTAGGCTATAAAAAGTGAATGATTTGGATTCTCTAATTGAATATCTTTTCCAGTTTTGCGCTAAATGTTTCGGGTGTGAAGGGTTTTACTATATAATTATTAACACCCGCCTGTACTGCCTGGACAACATTTTCTTTTTGCCCTTCCGCCGTTACCATCAAAAAAGGGATATCCTTCAGTTTATCGTCACCCTTGACAGCCTTTAAAAGATCCAAGCCCGACATATTGGGCATGTTCCAGTCGGACACAATAAGTCCCACCTTTTCCTTTTTAAGCTCTTTGAAGGCAATATCCCCGTCCTCGGCCTCTATGATTTCGCTAAACCCTAACTGTTTCAGGACCCCCTTTACGATTCTTCTCATTGTCGCGAAATCGTCAACCACCAAAACCTTAATTGATGTGTCAATACCCATGTTAAATCCTCCTGTTGACCTTCTTTATTAATGATAAGTATATAGCTTGTCTTTTTTTTATAATATGATAATAAACAATCGTCGGCAGAGTTTTACTCTTTAAAAACTTTCCAAGAGATCATCGATGGCTGCCTGATCCAGGCCCTCACCTTCCCTTTGAGGCCCCTTTAACTCCGACATAAAGACATCCACATCATGATTAAGTTCATCGTAGGTTTTAGTAGGATCTTCTTTATATTTTTTAAGCCTGATACCAAACGATACAATCATTTCCTCAATCCTTGATTCCATTGATCTCACTAACTGGATAATCCTCTGAATACGCTGACCGACCAGGTCCTGAAAGCTAAGCGGTTCCATCATTCTCATGGAATGATCTTCAATCTGTCTTAGGACATCCATCTGCCCTTCAATGACTTTTATTGCCTCTTCGAGACTTAAACCTACCTGTATACCCTTTCCTTTACCGTCCTTATCGAGAAATGATTCAAGCGTTTTTACTTGTTTGCTAGCGCTCTCCATTTGAGCTTCATTGATATCCATTATCTTCATGGTACTTTCTTCGAGGGTTTCATTAATACCTTCGAGCTGGTTACTCGCCTCTGGGATATCCTTTGATGCTATCTCCACGATATCGGGTTCTATTTTTTCCTGAATATCCTTCCTGAAATCGATCAATTCCCTTGCTATTCCCTTTATCTTGCTCGAGAATTCCATTGTAAGCAGTTCAAAAAATTCACCCTGCCTTAATTTTTGAATCATTGTTTTTAGTTCTTCAATATCCAACTGAGTGAGCTCGCCCGCTTCCAATTTCTCGTCAATATTGTTCAGAGTAATAACCTGTTCTTCCTCTGTGTTTTTATCTGCCTTCCCATTGCTATAGATCTTACATAAATGGTGTTTCCCGGTCACGTCCGTTCCTGATAAAAGACCATTGGGAAGCTTTTTTACATTAAACAGTATCCGGTAATCGCTCGAATTAAGGGCGATTCCCGACTTTAGGATAATAAAATAGGGTTTGATATCATCTCTATTTACCTGACCCTGCACGGGAAAAATGTTGCCGTTCAGTTCCAGAAATAATCCGGGATCCCCTGCAGAAAAAACGAGGCTTGACCCGTAACGGGTAACGATATTCTCAATATCTCTCGTGTCAAAGGCAACTCTCTCTATCTCACCATCGAGGTTACCCATAACTACATTTTCCATTAGCAATATCCTCCAGTCCAGATGCGATTAACTTATGACGACTTACACAAAAAGCAGTGTTGTAAGGGTTTACAATAATCGATATAAGGTTTGTAATGGAAAGGATCAAATCGATTCTATTCATCTCATTTAAAGCAAAATATGTACCAAAATCCTCCTGGGAAAGAGATTTAATTTACCCATGATATTAGTGTGTTACCCATTCATGCCGCAGGAAGTGTTTCCATTATTCAATTAATTGACTCTTTTATTGTCATTGTTTCGTCAAGTGCCTGGACCTTGATTGGGTGAAATATGACATATCGAATCGGTAATAGCACATCTTCATGTGCTATGTTTCGTTTTTGGTATCTGAATGCTATCGATTGGGGCAATAACCAAACCGAAATTTCAAATTCCTTTTTTTCCATAGAGTGGAATTTTCTGTTTACCAGAGAATTTAATAGAACCCTCAGGGATCTTCTACCGTCCTTTGATAATTCCGCATTGATGAATGGTGTGGGCTGTGGCAGATCATTTTCGTCATACATGATATTATAATCATTTTTCTTTAGATCGTTAGGAACGACTATGCCACTGAATTTCCATGTAAATATTAAATTATCTTTCAATTGTTTTATCTTTTCTTCGAGTCTAATTTTATGTTCCCTGACACTGTTTTTCATGAACATTTCAGATGGCTTGAAAGCTGTGAAGGCGGGTCTACCTGATTCATAACAGAATTCCTCGATATCCTGGGCATCCAGTGAGTTACCACTCAATTTAAAATATATACAAAATACGATTTCTTCATCCAATGGATTGACAGCGCCCCACGCATCCCGAATCGATAGAAGATACACCGGAATCAAACATATTGTGATTAGGGCCGATATCCTCGCTGAAAGCATTAACCCCCTCTTACGTCCAAGATGTACACCATGGGGTTAACGGCCCTATCATTCTTGATAACTGCATAATGGAGATGATTACTTGTGGACAGGCCGCTGTTCCCCATAGTTCCTATCATATCACCTCGTTTAACCCTTACCCCCTCTTTCACGACAATATCCTTCAGATGACCGTAGATCGTCTTGATCTCTTCGCCATGCTGTAGTACGAGAAAATTCCCGAGCCATTGATCATACCCTTTCTTGATAACTACTCCGGCTGCCGGTGCGATGATGCCTGTACCTTCAGGACCGATGATATCGATACCCACATGGAACTCCCTCCGGTCGGTAAAAGGGTTCCTTCTCCAGCCGAATCCCGAGGATATCCGTGGTTCGTCCATTTCAACCGGAATGATGCTCGGTGTGTATTCCAGGGCTTTATCCTTCTCTTTAAGCAACTGAATTAGAATCTTGCGATTTGAATTTAATATTCGAAATCTACGGGGAAGATCTCTCCCTGATGTTACATGCTGAGGTTCCGGTTTATCTATCAATGCAAAATGATATAAATCCTCTCTCGAATTGCCTGCGTCAGGTATTCCACCCTTACCGATAATCTGATCGAGAGATTGATATTTTTCCATGCCAAAGTATTCCCTGAAGGCCCTATCCTTCTCTTCGATCAGGGCCAATTCCCTTTCGAGATACTTGAGTGACTCGATCTCTGTGAGTAATTCATCCCTCGTCTCTTCAAGATCGGTAACCTTCCTATAAAGGGTGAGCATCCCTGTCTCCAAAAAGGGAACCGCACAGACACATATGATGATCATGAGCAATAGGATCCTTATAAAAGATGGGCCAATAAGGAATTTTCGTGTCTTTCCTAAACCGTCTTGGGGTACCCATATTATATAGGTTCTATCAGGCTTCATTCAGTTATTCACCTTTTCCTTTTTTTATCTTAGATTTATTAGCAATTTTCATGCCTTTTTTATGTCATCAATGAATATTGATGATATCATGCCTAAAAACAATCCAAAACCATTAAATTTAGGTTTTCTAAGTATTTTGGAGGCACAATTTTGGGTAGGATGTCAATATTTTGACATTTATTCACCTTGAGATAAACATCGGTGAAAGAGGAAGGGTGTCCACTCCTCCTATTTTAGCTGGTAAAATACCGACCTCAAATGTCTTTTTGGTTCAAACATGGGGCATATACCAGTTAAGGATTCGGTTGAACCAATTATCAGATAGCCATCCGGTTCCAATATCGTCGCTATCTTCTCAAAAAGTCTCTTTCGGTCTTCAAGGTTAAAGTAAATAGCCACGTTACGGCATAAAATCACATCGAATTTTCCAATACCTACAAATGGGTCCATAAGGTTAAACTTTTTAAATATCACCATTGCCCTGATATCGTCTCGGATTTTCCAGTAGTTGGAGTTTTGATTGAAATATTTCTGTACGCGATCTTTATCAAGTCCACGCTCAATCTCAAATTTATTGTATCGACCGTAGCTTGCCTGTGCAACCGCTTCATCGGAAATATCTGTACCCAGCAGCTTTAAACTGTATTTTTTTAAATCCGGAAAAAGCTCCTTTAGGATAATCGCTAGACTGTAGATCTCCTGGCCTGTAGAACACGCAGCGCTCCAGATCCGGATATTCACAGGCATAAGCCCTGAAGACCCGGCAGTTCTCTTGTCAATAAGATCAGGCATGATTTTATATTTAAACATATCGAAGGGCGATTTATCGCGAAAGAACAGGGTTTCATTCGTTGTCACGGCATTAATAATCCTTCGCTCAAGGGATTTGGTGGAATCAGCTTTGGCTTTATAATATAGATCTGTAAATGATATGCATCCCTCTTTTTCGATAATTCCTCTCAACCTGGTCTCTATCAGATACGCCTTATTATTGTCGAGAGAGATCCCGGATATCGAGTGTATATACTGGGACAATATTTTTATTTCATCAGGGTTAATCTTATTCATAAGTAAATGACCGTATAAAAATCTGTCGGATTATCAAGACTGAACTCCTGCAAGACCCGGTCCTTTGACGATGCGGCAGATCTCTTCTGCGATTTTATCCAGTGGTGCTATGATATCGACGATTCCGTCCTCAATGGGTTTCTTGGGCATGCCGTAAACAACACAAGTTTCTTCATTTTGGGCGATAATCGTTGAACCGTTACGCTTCATCAGTCGTAGTCCCAGACTCCCGTCTGATCCCATTCCTGTCATGATGACTCCTGCGGAACGCCCAACGAAATGATGGGCAATTGATCTGAAAAGATAATCCACGGACGGTTTGCAGCTATTTTCGGGAGGATCATTTGTAATCTTAATTATCCTGTTTAATCCGTCCGCTCCTGCCACCACCTTCATCTGCTTCCCTCCAGGGGCAATAAACGCCTTATTCGGCAGAATAGATTCTCCGTCAACCGCCTCCTTGACTTCAATGGCGCATTTAGAATCCAGATTTTTTGCAAGAGATTGCGTAAAAATGGCCGGCATATGTTGAACGATCAATATGGGCACGTTAAGATCTGGAGGTATTTCCGGCATCAACTGAGACAAGGCTTTAGGACCTCCAGTGGATATACCGATTCCCACAATCTCGGCCTTTTTTCTCGTCCTATCCGCGATTGTCCTCATTCGCTGGACAACGTTCGTGGAAAACATTTTGGGTCTTTTTTCATTTTCAAACTTTAAACCTTGAGAGTTGCCTTTCAGAATGCTCTTTATCTCCTGGCGGCGAGAAAATGCTCTCAGCATTGGACCTAACGCGTTTTTGATTTCATTTCGATTTTCTTCCATACTGTCAGATTGAGGCTTCGTAATGAAATCAAATGCCCCCAATTCCAATGCCTGCATCGTCAGGTCACCGCCCTTATGAGTAAGGGTACTTAAAACAATCGCACCCACTTCGGGTGCCTCAACCTTCATACGTGCCAGCACATCAAGACCATTCATCTCCGGCATTTCAATATCGAGGGTCAGTATGTCGGGTTTTAAAGATGCTATCTTTGACATCGCAATCTTGCCATTATTTGCTGTACCAATCACCTCGATATCAGGTAATTCGCTTAATAAATCACTCACAATCTTTCGATAAACAACCGTGTCATCTACAACAAGCACCCTTAAGTGTTTTTTTTCCGTCATTTAAATTAACCTACTCCTGCTGATTATGTTCCCATCTGATTGTATTTTAATCATAAAATAATCTTTCCCCGACTTAAAGGACAACAGGGGTTGAAGGATTTGCTCATATAATAGGTGGGCTTAAAGGGGTCTTAATATCCATTTCCTAATAAGGGATCAAATGTCCCGCGTTTTTCTAATCAATGAATCCAACGTTAAAGATAACAATAGCAACCTAATCCTCCTCCTTTAGCACCTCTTCAACATTCAGGATACCGATCAGGCTTTTTTCTTTTTTAAAAACGCCTTCGAAATATTTCCCCTGGACTCCTCCGATATTGGCAGGAGGTGGTTCGATCTTATCCCAGTCCGTTCGTTCTACGTCACCAATTCGATCAACCAGAAGTCCGACATATTCGTTGGTGGAATTTACTATTATATTCCTTGTTTCAAGGCCCAGATCTGTCATGGAGAGGCCCAGCTTTTTACCGAGGTCTATGACCGTCACGATCTGCCCGCGCAGGTTAACGATCCCTTTCACATAATCCGGTGCCTGGGGTACCTTTGTCATTTCAAGGAGCTTATTAATCTCCTGAACCTTAAGGATATCCATACCGCAAAGGGCATCTCCTAAATAAAAAGTTGCCAGTTCGACGGTCTTATGGTTTGATGATGTCTCTGATGATCCTGTCATCGGTTATTTCCTCCCTTTAACTTATTGATAGATCGATCATTGTTGATCCTTTGTTATACTTTGAACTTTCCCACGGCATCTCTAAGCTGTCCTGCCAGCAGTGAAAGCTCCTCAACGCTCATTTGAACATGGACGCTGCTGTTTGATATGCCCCTGGCAGCGCCGTTAACCTCCGAAATAGACTCACTCATATCTCCCGCGAGCAAAGAACTCTGTCCCACGTTTTCATTCACATCCTGAATCCCTTCCGAAGCCTGCGCCACACTTTTTGCGATCTCTCTTGTGGTAATTGACTGCTCTTCAACGGCCGCTGCTATTGCCGTTACGATCTCATTCACGTTATTAATGACCTTTGAAACCTGCTTTATCTGAGACATGGTAACTTTGGTAGAACCTTGAATTCCTTCAATCTGATTCTCAATATCATCTGTGGCTTCAGCCGTCTGGTTGGCTAAATTCTTAACTTCATTAGCAACAACCGCGAAACTCTTGCCGGACTCACCGGCCCGGGCAGCCTCTATGGTGGCATTGAGGGCCAATAGGTTTGTCTGCTCTGATATTTTAGATATTGTTTCTGTTATCTTTCCTATCTCTACGGCTGCTTTTCCGAGATCATCGACATTTGCCGAGGCGCCTTCGGCCTGGGCCACCGCTTCGTTGGCTATTTTGCGTGCCTTTTCCGTATTTTGGGCAATCTCGTTAATAGTGGATGTCATTTCTTCTGCTGAAGATGCTACCATGCTTACATTCAATAGGGTCTGCTCTATAGAAGTAGCAACCGATTTTATATTCAAGTTCATCCCTTCGGATGAAGCGGTCACGGCATCGGCCATATCGGATGTCTGCATTGCCCCGGCAGACATGTCCTTGGAAATTTTGGTAAGATCGGTAGTCGATGAGGCTAAGGCTTCTGTGGCCTCTAAAACCTCCTTAACCATGCCTCTTAGACTCTCACTCACGATATTCATACGAGCACAGATATGACTTATCTCATCCCTTTTTGTGACTTTAAGAGTATGGGTGAAATCCCCTTTTCCAAGTTTCCCTGTGGATTCTAACAGCAGATGAAGAGGTCTGTTGATAAACCTTTGAAAAAGAGTAAAAAACAGAAGGACAATAAGGATTACGCCCAATATCCCAAGTATATAACCTTTGTTGCGGGTTTCTCGGGCTATTTTTGATCCCTTTTCGACGGACGCTCTGAAAATGATACCTCCTAAAACGTTCCCGGAACTGTTATGGCAATCGGCACAAGAGGTATCGTGAAAAATGGGACGTAATATATTCAAATACTCTTCATCGCCAACCCTATTCTTGATCGGTTCAATTGAGGCATCGCCATTTTTGATAATCCTTTGGACTGCATCAAGGATTTCCCGGTCACTTATAAAAGATGATAATAGCCTTCCTTCCTTTTCGGCGGAACTGGAGAAGGATATTTTCTGCTCTATATCGTATATAAGAACTTCGAGACTCGGTATTTTCTCTTTCAGCCCTCGAAGCTGTTTTCTTACTTCATCATTATCCCCCGTTGAAAGGGATTCAAATACCGTTACCTCTATGGATTGATAAAGCTCTTTATATCTTTTTCGCAATAAATCTTCAATAACAGCATTTTGGCCTCGAATATTAAAGAAAACGATTGAACCTATGGTCATAATCATCAACAAAGTCAGTACTGCCAGTACTTGAACCAGAAGGTGCTCTTGAAAAAAGGATATCAGTCTCATCCATGTCTCCTGAATAGTAAGACCATGTTCAGATTTTCATCTCTAATCATTTACGTTCAGGGAATAGGTATCGTCCTTTATATTAAAAATCTATCATTTTTTGGCCTTTAAATAATAATAAACCTTTTCAATGAGCTTTTCTTTATCCAATTTGATAAGATATTCATCAATACCGATATCTTTCCCCTTTTTCACATCCTCTTCCCCCGCCATCGTGGTCAGGGCAATAATCGGCAGACTTGAAAACCTGCTGTCATTTTTCATTTTTTTTACGAGGTCAAAACCGTCAAGGTTCGGCATCTCAATGTCCGTAATAACAAGAGAGATATCCTCTTCGTACTTCTGCAATAGATCCCACGCTATTACTCCATCTTCCGCTTCAATGACAGCAAACCCATCTTCAACCAAATAATTCTTTACCTGGTTGCGGAAAAAATTCGAATCCTCAGCGTAAAGGAGTGTGGCTCTCTTCCCTTCTGAAGTCTGAAACATCTCCTTTTTTTCGAACCAATCAGGGTTCAAAGCCTGCACGAGCCCGTGTATATCGACAATTAGTGTAGTGTGATCATTGACGATGGTGGAACCCATGATCCCGGTTTGTTTCAGAGTCGTATCATCGACTGATAGGGACTGTTCAACGGCATCCAGTGGAGGAGTTGCCAGAAGCCCGACATCATTCCCGGCAATGACGAATACGATAACCAATAAATCATCCTTATCGGCTAAAGATTTAACCTTGGCCGCTTCCTCAATCGCAAGGAGGGGGAGGCTGGTTCCACGATACTGGAGGACTCTTTTCCCGCCAACCTGCTCAATATCGGATCTCTTTATCTTCTCGATGCGTTCTACGAGTCCAAGAGGAACCGCGAATTGCTCATCTTCGGCGTTCCTGAATAAAAGCAGTGAAAGAGCATCTCTCTGAGACTTCTGATGCTGTTCTATCGCGGCATCCATAACCCTGTCGGTACCTTCCAGTGAGGTCAATCTCGCCATTTGTGAAAGTCCTGCAACATCCAATATCAATGCAACTCTGCCGTCTCCCATGATCGTCGCTCCGGCATATCCTTTGCAATGTTTGAGATGACGCCCTAAGGGTTTAACGACAATCTCCTCGGAATCATGAAGTTCATCAACAACCAGCCCATATTTCAGTGCTCCCGTATAGACGACGACTATATTTACGGCGCTCGCCGCTTGATAGCGTCTGTCATCATTCCTTCGACGATCCTTTCCAGGCTCCTTTGAATTCTCCTCGGCGGAATCCCAAAGCGAATTATCGTTATCCGCGGTCTCATCGATCATTTCGGTCTCTCCATCTACCTCGGAATCGCTCCTGAACATCGGGCTTTCCCGGGATCTCCTGTCTGCAAGGTTCTGCCGCCTATCTTTCTTTATTATTTTATCCTTGGGATCCAAATAGGTCCGTTCTACGCCAATGACATCCGCCAGCCTTAAGAGGGGAAGCAGATTACCCCTCAACCTCACGACTTCAGCGTCTCCCACCTTCTCAATTCTATCCTTTACCTGGGCCGCCGGAATCCTGAAAAGCTCTTCAAGATTGACCTGGGGTATGGCGTATCGCTCCCCCCCAACGCTGATGAGCTGGCTGGGAATAATGGCAAGCGTAAGTGGAAGCTTAATATTAATCGTCGTACCTTCTCCCGGGGATGAATCTATTTCAACCACACCACCCAGCTTGTCCAGGTTGGTCTTGACTACGTCCATTCCTACACCCCGTCCCGACACATCACTGACCTCTTTGGCTGTAGAAAACCCGGGAAGAAAGATCAGGTTGATTTTTTCCTTATCGGACATGCTCACGGCCTGTTCTTCGGTTATTAAATTCTTTGCGAGAGCCGTAGCCGCTAATTTACTTTGGTCTATGCCCCTTCCATCGTCGCTGATCTCAATATTTACCTGTCCCGCCTCATGATAGGCCTTAAGAACAACGTGTCCGGTAGGATTCTTTCCGACCTTTCGCCTTTCTTCCGGATCCTCCAAACCATGATCCACGGAGTTTCTAACGAGATGAGTGAGGGGATCACTAATGGCCTCCAGAATTGTTTTATCAAGCTCTACTCCTTCACCATCTATTGTAAGCCGGACTTCTTTTCCCAAATCCCTCGCAAGATCTCTCACAACCCGCGGGAATTTGTTAAAGACGTTACCTATAGGCTGCATCCTGGTCATCATGATCGCTTCTTGCAGTTCGGACGTGATAAGATCCAGTCTTTGGCCTGAAGCATCCACTGCGTGAAGATCCTTTAATCCTATAGCTTGAAGCAATTGGTTCCTGCCTAAAACAAGCTCTCCCGCAAGGGTCATTAGGTCATCGAGCAGACTCACATTTACCCTCAAACTCGCTTCTGTTACGGTCGATCCCGCTGATTCTACCTTTTTCTTTTCTTTGACCTGTTCTTCTGCCGGAACGGACCCTTCGTTTATGGTTACCGATTCTTCTGCAGTTACCTTCTGGCCTGCGGGCTGGGGGACTCCCACCGTTGTCATTGCTTCCTGCTCCACATGTACCGTTTTTTCCTTGAAAGACGCATCCCCCACTGGCCGCAATTCAAAATCCTGTGTAAGCTCAAATATATACTTTTCATCAACATCGAACAGGGCATTTACCATACCGGGATCCAATATGGTACCGTACAG
>CAYTUL010000055.1:0-12892 GCA_964441135.1 uncultured Desulfobacteraceae bacterium
CGGCACGGGTGGCCTGGACCCCGTCAGGCACCAACGTACCGCATTATCCCATGCTGGCGCAGTTATGGTGGCAGAATGTGGGTGAGGCGGTTTCCGGCGAAGTGACTGTGGACAGGGCCATGGACAACCTTGCAGCGGAAATGGACAAAGTTATGGCACGTCTCGAGCGGGCCAAAATCTGCAAGGTAGCCGGTCCCAAGCTGAATAAAGAAAAGGATGAATCCTACTGGCTGAATCAGCCCGGTGCACCCAAGCCCAAGCTGGCCAATGAAAAACCGAAAGGTGAAACTGTTAATTATGATGACCTGATTAAGGCCTGGCGAGAGGGGCGTGTGAAATAGACATAACCAATCGCATCCCTATTCGCGCTCTGGAAGGAAAAGCCCTCCGGCTTTTGGTTGATTCAAAAGCAGTCCTCCCCGGAGCGCAAAAAGGGATATGATAACATCGAGGGGTTGATGCATCTGTTTTACCCCCTCTCTTTTCAAGGTTATGGGAAATGAACCCGCTAGAAGTAAGATTTTTTGGGAATATCGTACCGGACTCAGGTATCAGATCCTACTGAGTTCAACCAAAGCCGCATCTTTCCCGCATGACGGGGTTTTCGGTCGGTGTCGTTTCTTTATATATTGATGGTCGAAATATTTAAGAAACCAGGGCGTCGGCGATCAGGGAGCTGAGAAACTGGACATTTACGCCCATCCCATAGTGATCGTTGAGGTTGCTTAATTGTGTATGACAATTTTCACAGGCCGTGGAGAGTATTTTCGCGCCTGTGGCTTTGACCTGATCGACCTTGACCCTTGATGATTTCATTCGAAAATTTAGGGTCTCTTCACCCAGGGCGACTAGGCCCCCGCCTCCTCCGCAGCACCAGTTGTATCTGGGATCCGGCGACATCTCCCTGAAATCGTCCGTCAGGTGACTCAGGATATAGCGGGCCTCATCAATGACACCGCCGTTTCTCGCTATCTGGCAGGGGTCATGGTAGGTGATACTCTCCTTTAATCTCGACTTGTCAAGCTTGATCCTGCCTTCCCTTACATACCGTGCGTGGACTTCCGTTATGGAGGAAACCTTAAAGGGCATATCGCCCGACATCTGTTTCATGACCCTGAAAGCCGTTCCGCATTCACAGATGCAGACTTCTTTTACCTTAAGTCGCTTGGCCTCATTGATAATCCGGTCCAGGATGAGATTTGTGCGGGTCGGATCGCCGACAAAGGCCCCGAAGTTAACGGCTTCAAAAAAGCTCAGGGTCCAGTTTTCACCGGCGGCATCAAAAATGGCGGCTGCCGGGATAATGGAATGAGCACCCGCAAGGGCAACATACAGGAGGTCCGCGCCTTCAACCTCCACCGGTATAGCCGTCTTTCCCGCCTCAATTTTCCATTTCTTAACCACCTCATCCTCGAGGTTCTTTATGCCTGTTAGAAAATTCTCCCTATAAAGGTCCAGTGACTTGCCCTTCTCAATGGAAGTATCCGCAAGCAAGGTAAGAATCTCCGGCTCCGCATTGGCGCCGACGAGAAGAAGCTTGGCTATGGACATAATCATCTGTGTATCTATTCCAAAAGGGCAGTAGACCATACACCTTCTGCAGCCTGTACAGGAGTATGCGGCTTCGTAAAGATCTTCAAGTGCCATCTCGCTTAACTCCCTGGCTTCGCCCACGGACGGCCAGAATTTTCCGCGCCCCTTGAAATATTTCTTATAAATCCTCCGCACGATCTCGGCCCTATAAGCCGCTATATATTTCACGTGACCCATGGAAGCATAGACATGACAGGCCTCGGTGCAGACACCGCACCGGGTACATGTTTCAAGGTAAAATGTCATGGCCTCATTCAGTTTACTCTGAAAGAGCTTTAATAATTCGTCTCTTGATTGTTGATCCATTTTAACCTCTTCTCAATTTATTCAGGGGGAATGTTAAGAAAGAGTGCATGATCTGGCTGAAAGGGAAAAAGATGAGGAACAGATTTGCAAAGAAAACATGCAGAACGAGCATAAAGGAATGACCCGAGTACATTACAGTTTCTGATATTTCGGGTTTCAAGTAGATCATGCCCGAAAGGTATTCGCGGTAGTCATCCACCAGGAGGGCGTCATACATGAACCAGTTTCTCGCCCAATCCATCTGACTTCCAAAAAGTACCGTGAGAAAAAGCAGAATAAGGAGATAGTAATCTTCCGGGACCGAAAGTTCACGATATGGAGATATAAACCTTCGAAAAAGGAAAAAAAGGAGGGCGATGGAAAGGATAAGCCCGATGAAACCATTTCCCAAAAAGATCTCGTGCGGAATGCACTGTATGATCCCGAATTCCCTAATTAGCTCTAAGTGTCCGATGATGAGAAGTAGGAATGAAATATGAAAGATCATCAGGAAAAACCATAAAACCGGTTTATGTCTCCGAACCGTGGGCAGGAGAAATGTATCAAGCAAAGCCCAGAGCCATTTCGGGTTTTTTTGAGGATAGATTTGCAAGGTAGTTGGATGTTTTGGTGACCGGAATATTTTTATAAGCCGGAAAATGGTGCCCACAAAAAACACGGCAAATGCCAGATACACCATGGGCACTAATATAATATAATAAACGGTTTCCACTGTTCTCTCCTTGGTTTTAACAAGGTGAAGGCAGACCGCCCCGAAAGGGGGCGGTCCGATCAAGAGTTACTCCTTACGTTGAATATAAAACTTGATTACCCCGTCTCCTTGATCCGTTTTCAGAATTTCATTTCCACTGGTCCTGGCCCATGCAGGAAAATCAGCCAGAGCCCCGGGATCTGTTGTAATCGCCTCGATTATCTGGCCGATCTCGATTTCTTTGATACCTTTGCTCACCTTAACGACCGGCATCGGACAGGGCAAGCCCTTTAGATCCATAACTTTATCGACATTCATTTCTTCGCTCATCACAAGCCTCCTTCTTTATAATCAAAATCTCTATTCTTAAATAAATAGTTGCACCCTACTATCCATTGCCTCTTCCAGAAACTTGGCGACCCCGCAGAATTCTAAACCTGGGTAGTCAATAATCTCTTCCTGTTTAAAGCCCATAAGATCCATGGACATCTCGCAAACATAGATTTGCACACCCAGTTCTCCCGCCATTTCAATCATCTGTTCCAGTGACGCGACATTTTTCTTCTTCATCAAGGATTTCATCATCTTGGTTCCCATGCCGGCCATGTTCATCTTGGATAGCTTAACCGCGCATGTACCCTTTGGCAGCATTGCCCCAAACATCTTTCCCATGAGATCCTTATCCCCGGCCTTCTTATCCTTGTCTCTTAGAACCGGTGTACCCCAGAAAGTGAAGAACATGACCACCTCCATACCCATGGCGACGGCGCCGGTCGCAATAACAAAGGCAGCGAGGACCTTGTCAAGGTCGCCACTGAAAACGATCATGGAAAGTTTGTTCGAGGGTGCGGCTTTGGTTATCGATTCCAGCTTGTCCTTTATGCCACTGATCTGTTCTTCAATCTCTTTCAAACTTTGAATACTATTACCCATCTGTTCGATATCTTCTCTTTGTGCCCTATTTTCCTGCATGATATTTCCTTTCCTTTCCCTCGTTATGCTTTATTAACTCATCCTTAAAATCTTTTAATACTCCGATATTGTTCTCAAAAACTTCACGAATTCTCACACAAAGGATTCCTTTACCGCTTCCATCGCGGATCTCAGTCTTTCCAAGAATGAGAGCATGTTTTTCCTTTCATCGAGATCGAGCTGGAGGAGTATTTTCTGGTGTATTTTCTTGTGGAAAACATCAATTTCCTCCAGTCTGCTTCGGCCGGCCTGGGTCGTACTGATCAGTTTTATTCGCGCGTCCCTGGGATCATTGATTCTATCAAGAAGGCCTTTACCGATCAGGCTTTCAACCAGTTTTGTAACCCGGCTTTTCGCCACATCCAATCGCCGGGCAATGTTTTTCACGGTCAGGTAACGCTCCCCTTTGAAAAGCATAAGACAATTGATCTCGGCATATGGGAGGCCGAACTTATTGATTTCGTAAAGATTTTTATCCTGGCAGCATTCAACCATTTCGGTTATGAGCGACTGTAATTTTCCGGCCTGGTATCCCAATAGATCCTCATTAAATTTTTGGTGATTATTGTTCATATTGTTAACAATATACTTTCGCCATGGAATCTTGTCAAGATATTTTTCAAAAAATTAGTACTTTGGGTAATTCATTATATAAATCAAGTAGTTGATGGTGATTTCAAAGGCCAGCAACTCGATCATGTTAATATAAAGGTATGGATTATCTCATCTTAATGAAGAGATTATGGGGATAAATGGTAATTATGTTAATCAAATTGGGCGGGTAAATGAGAAAGAAATTTTAGCAGGCTATTCCTATGAGGTAACCCAGTTGAAACAAATTTATAATTCCAGATTTCAGCTTCCTGGGTGTATTCGGGAAAATGAAACCGTTCTGCATATCAACCACGATAACGGCGCTATTTTCAATCCGGAGATCAACGGTTCCGGCTCCGCGTTTATTCTTCCTTCGATTTGTTCCTCTCCTTTACAATTTCGATAAAGGAAGTCAAGGCATCCGGTGATCCAAATACATCATTATACAATTTATCGCTCCAGAGCTTTAAACCAAGATTGAATATGTGATGTATTATATTATCGGCTTGTTTCGGTCCCTGGGATTTCAGGACCTGCAGTAACAGTTCATCGGGTACATTGATCGGATATACGGATGTTGAAGAATTGCTGTTTGATTTTAAATACTCCTGAATACTTTTGAGTATTCTGAGGTTCATATACTTTTTTTTATATTCTTCTTCATTCATTCCATTTTATTCCCTTTTATCTTTTTTTGATATATAGTATAAAGGGAAAGGCAGCGGGAGTCAAAGAAAGAAATGACAAATCCAGGGGTTTGATTAAAATCGTCATGTTGGAGTCTATTTTTTTAGGGGAATTATGGAGATATTCATTTTCATCATCGGTTTAATCACGGGGGGAATCATCGCCTATTTTATTGTAGGGTTTTATTATGATCGTGCGGGTAAAACCCTGCATAATCAGATTGTCAAACTACAGGAACTGAATTTCCAGATGCTCCGGAAGATGGAAGAAGCGGGGTTAATTAAATGGAATAGGGATATTCGAGGAAAAATAACAGGGCTGGACATTAAGTCCAAACTCGATACCGGCAAAACAGTCGTAAAATCCAGTGATCGGACTCTCCATTAAAGGGCAATATATGGCCAACATTCGGACTCGCTGGAGCCGCCGGCTTATGGCCTTTTAGAATCCCTCGCACTGTTAAGGCGATAGGAAAGATGAATGGCAATACTACTCATCACACCCCTGATCATTATCATTTTCATCCTCGTGGCGATCTGTGCTCATAGGGAAGCGCAAATTTCTTCTCTTAAACGGCAAATCCACTTTCTCGAGTATAGCATTGACCAGTTTATGGAAGGGGAGAAACAGATCCACAAGGAGGAAACAGATATAGGTAAAATCCTTGAAGTCAGTGCCGGCTAAGGGATCTGATGATCATTGACCGCTGAAAACTCCATCCGGAAATCTTTGGTTCATGGATGGTCACCACCTAAAAAACTGTTTATCTTCAATTGATTATTTTTCGATGATATTTGAATTGCGCCCACCTTATCGATACGGATAATCCTGCAATCCACGGCTTTTAATCTTTTAAGTGTTTCCCTGTGGGGGAAGCCGAAACGGTTCCCGCTTCCTGAAGAGATAACACACACCTCCGGTTTTACCATTCTAAGAAACGGAGCCGAGCAAGAGCTCTTGCTGCCGTGGTGTGGAGCAAGGAGGACATCGCTCTGAAGAGAAGATCCTGCGTTGGATATCGCCGTTGCCTCCCCGGATATCTCTATGTCACCGGGAAAAAGGAATGCTTTTCCCTCATAAGAAAATTTAAGGACCATCGAGTTATTATTCATGTCCACACTGTCAACAGGCTGTCCTGTATATTCTTTTCCGGCTGGAGGATGCAGGAGCTCAATTTTTACTCCTGCAATATTCCGGGTTTTCGACAGATCAGCAGGCAAATGGATCGTTATCTTTTTTGATTCGACAATATTCATCAACTCATTAAATGATTGGATTTCAGACTGTTGTCCATTGTACCAGAACTCCCCGGGCTGGAAATTTGAGGCAATGAACCTCAGGCCGTCCATATGGTCCGACTGGGGATGGCTTAAAGCGAGATAATCCACGTGAAGTATCTTTGAATGAAAAAGGAATGGGGCTATAACCATCCTGCCCATATCAAAGCTGCTCCCGCCAAAACCTCCGCCGTCCAATAATAGTCTCTCTTTTCCAGGAAACTGGATCAGAGCGGAATTACCCTGGCCAACATCGAGATAGGTTATTCTTAAATTTTTGTTAAAACGTGTTTCATAAATCCAGTAGGAGGTATCAACGATCCCGGCGATTAAAACAATCGATAAACCGATCTTTGCCCACTGCCCACGCCGGAGAGAAAAAAGAAAAAATACAGCCATGTAAAAAAGGAGGATTTCAAATATGTTGGGTGTAATTACCCAGAAAGCGGACCAGTCAAAATGGGACCAGAACCGTATGATATACATCAGCCAATCCAAACCCCATGATCCCATGTCCATAAAAAGGTTGGCCAGGGAAGGGGAGATAGAGAGAAAAAAAGATGAGAGAAGCCCAAGAGGAAGTATCCAGATTCCCAGCAAGGGAACCGTTGTTAGATTGGCGGGAATGGAGACAACCGAGATCCTATGGAAATAGAATGCCGTAATCGGTAAGAGAAAGATTAGGGCGGAAAATGTAGCAAAAATGAGACCCAAAATATACAGATAGAGACGAGTTGCGAGTTTTAACTGTCCATGAGGGACGAGGGCGTTCGGCATCCTGTTATATATTAATGGGGTGAGCCACAGGATACCCGTAACGGCGATAAAGGATAGCTGAAATGAGATAGTGAAAAGCGCGTTGGGGTCCAGGGCAAGGACTATGAGAGCTGCAAAGGTGAGGGTTGACCATACCTCTTTTTCGCGTCCAAGTAAGACAGAAAAAAGGTATGCGATGACCATAATCATCGCCCGTTGACTCGATACCTGAAAACCGGCAAGGCACGTATATATTACAACCGGGAAGAATGTTATAACCGCAGCTATCTTTCGTATATTGGTCCTTAGTGTTAACCAATATGAGAGCGACATCAGCCATCTTAATATATTGAAAGAAAGCCATGCAATAAGCCCTATATGAAGGCCTGACACGGCGAGGATGTGCCCGAGGCCGGATACATTAAAAGGTTCTCGGAGATCGGGTCCTAATCCCTGCCTTTCTCCTAAAATAAGGGCCCTGAATAGGGTATAATTTTCGGGAGAGAGCCTATTCCTTAGATTTGTTCTAATCGGCCTTCGGATTGCCTCCATGATTTCCTGGATGGGAGGCAAATGACCCCCAGCCATCGGGACAATATATCTTCCATCCGATACGGAAGCGGCGCAGGAAAGACCCTTTAGATTCATTGCACGTTCATAGTTATACCCACCGGGGTTATTAAAATTTTTAAATGTCCTCAGAACCGCGGGGAAATGAATCCTTTGACCCGGCTCATAATCCACTGGGTGATTGTATATGGCCAGTAATATCTTTTCCCCTATCGGCCTGATACGGTCATTCACGAAAAGACGATCCGCCTTTACCTCTATCCTCATCCTCTTTCCTGAGAGGTTACCGGGCTGAAGAACGGTGCCTTCAAGGACAACCCGCTCCCGGTCCCTGGCCAGAGGTAATAAATCCGAATGAATCTTGGTGTTAAAAACAAGCATGATGCCTATCAGGAGAAAAATAAAGAGAAAAGTATATTGTCCCGACTTGGACGGGAATAGGAAGGAAAGGACGAGGAGAAAGACAATAACGAATAATAGCGGGCCAATCAGATGTTGAGAACAAGGCAACCCAATCCTGCCAACAAGAATCCCGGTGATAAAAAAAAGAAGCACCGGAATCAGTGGACGCTGGAACATCTTAGGCTTTTTCTCTCCAGATCCTAACGCCTAATGCCCTGAACTTCTCTTCCAGCGCCTCATAGCCCCTATCGAGATGATATATCCTGTTTACTTCGGTTTTGCCGTCCTCCGCTACCAGCCCTGCCAGAATGAGGGAGGCACTCGCACGAAGATCGGTTGCCATTACAGGGGCAGCCAGTAAACGAGTTCTCCCCCTTACAAGGGCCTGATTACCATTTATACTTATATCCGCTCCCATACGTTTTAGTTCGCTGACATGAATAAAACGGTTTTCAAAAATTGTCTCTTTTATGATACTTGATCCGTCCGCTATACACATAAGAGTCATAAACTGGGCCTGAAGATCCGTGGGAAAACCAGGAAAAGGCATGGTTTTTATGTCAACGCTTTTAATTTTATCGGGTCCTTTGATGATGAGGAAGCTGCCGGTTACCCCAATGTCCGCGCCGACGGATTGGAGTTTTTCAATAACCGCGGACAAGTGATCCGGACGGCAATCGTGTATCTTTAT
The DNA here is from genome assembly GCA_964441135.1 of uncultured Desulfobacteraceae bacterium. Lineage (GTDB taxonomy): Bacteria > Desulfobacterota > DSM-4660 > Desulfatiglandales > HGW-15 > CAYTUL01. The sequence goes on from CAYTUL010000055.1 coordinate 8,540, forward strand.
TTCACCTCTTGTCATGGCCGAAGCAATCATAAATGTTCCGGCCTCAATTCTATCGGGGATAACCGTATGTTCAGACGGGCCTAAATCTTTTATCCCATGAATCACAATAGTATCCGTTCCATCCCCCTCAATCTCCGCTCCCATACTCCGAAGCATATCTGCCAGATCCTTGACCTCCGGTTCCTTTGCGGCATTTCTAAGGATGGTTTGTCCAGCCGCTCCTAGGGCGGCCATCATGATATTTTCCGTTCCGGTAACCGTAGGTGTATCGAAGAAGATGTCGGCGCCTTTCAGATGATCAGCCCTGGCGTTGATATATCCGTGATCCAGCGTCACATCTACTCCCATGGCAGTCAGGGCCTTGAGGTGGAGATTTACGGGTCTGGCACCAATAGCGCATCCGCCGGGCAGGGATATTCTAGCCCTGCCAAGACGGGCAAGGAGCGGGCCCAGAATCAGGATGGAGGCGCGCATTGTCTTTACGAGGTCATAGGATACCTCATCTTCGATGATATTGTCGGAATTCACGGAAAGGAGGTCATTGTCGTCAATAAAGGCCACACCCATTTTTGACATGATCCGTTTTATGGTCATAATGTCTTTGAGGTGGGGGACATTATGGATTCGATGCCACCCTCCTGTCAAAAGGCACGCGGCAATGACCGGAAGGGCGGCGTTTTTGGCGCCGCTTAGCTTTACATCGCCTTTGAGGGGAACTCCCCCTTCGATGACTATCTTATCCATTGAATAGATCTCTGTTTATTGGAAACTGAAAACCGTTTAAATTTTTAGGGGTTACATGATGAATTAATCTATTATATTATAAGTATGTAGTCAATGGATTTGAAATGAGGTCTGTGATAGATGGATTCTGAAGAAATCAGATTTTTGGCCGACTCCATGTTAGGTAAATTGGCCAAATGGCTGCGGGTAATGGGTTTCGATACCCATTACCAGCCATTTTATGAAGTGGGTGTAATAGATCGTTTTGTAAACGATGATTTTATTCTTTTATCGCGGCACAGACTGAAAATAGACCTCTACCCGAATTCTCTCCTTATCCTGTCTGATAAGGTGGAGGGTCAAATTCAGGAAATGAGAGAAAGAGGATATATCCCTTCTCCCAGATCAAAGTGGTTCACAAGATGTTTAGCCTGTAATGTCAGACTGATCAAGGTGACTGTGGAAGAAGCCCGCGAAAATATACCGGAATATATTTTTTATCAGAACATCACAGGAATTCGTTTTTGTCCGTCCTGCGTTCGTTACTTCTGGCCAGGGAGCCATAAAATCCGAATGATTAATCAACTCGAAAAATGGGGTATTCATTACACATAACAGGACGACAAATTTGCCTTACTACTTATTTTTTTCTTCTTACGGCTGTTTTTCTTTTTTTCGATGCCGCTTTTTTCTTGGGCTTTGCCTTTACGGCGGCTTTAGCCTTCTTAAGCGCTGATTCTAAGTTTTTAATCTTGGCTTTTGTAGCTGTGACTTCTTTGTTAAGCTTTGTTAATTTTTTCTTTGCCTGCCCCATCCTGTATTTAATTTGATTAGCAGTTGCCATACTATCTCCTTTCTGTTGAGTTAATATAAAGCTTTTAATGAACATGGGAATATATCAAAAATGATAAAAAGTCAAGAAAATATATGGGCCTGATGGAAAATTAATTGTAAACTATTATGAGTGCATTACTGCAGAAAGCCCTGCCAGTTCACGTATATGAAAGGATACAACGAAGACAGAACTGCAGCCATACACCGTTTTTAAGCATAATTCCCAGACCTCAATCAGGCTTGGCGATCGGACTTTTTATATAATGTATTTAAATTACTTAAACAACGGACCTCTAACAACAAACAACGGACACTACCGAATTATTGGTGTTCAAAATGCTCAATCATCGGTTTTGGATAAGAATGAGTGTGTACTGAAAGGGGATTGAAAAATGTTTTTCCTTTTGTTACTCTTCCATATAGATCTGACTTTAAGGAAAATCATTAGAAAGGAGGTGAGCCCCTTTTCTTTTTCATGTAGTAATTATCAATCTTATCAATTATATCAAGGAGGAATCATATGGCCGGAAGCACTTATAAAATCATCGAGTTAGTTGGAACTAGTGATACATCTTGGGAGGAAGCCGCCAAGACAGCGGTAGAGACCGCCGGAGAAAGCCTTAAGGATCTGAGAATTGCTGAAGTCACAAAATTAGATGTTACTATTGAGAACGGCAAAGTAAAGAGTTTCAGGGCGAGAGTGAATGTTTCATTCAAGTATCAGAAATAGATCGAACAGCGTATTGAGGACCTAAAGGAAAAGAAAAATTCCTTTGGGTCCTCCATTCCACTCCGTGTCACGACATATTTTTATTGAAAATCACAATCTTTCTTTTTGAAATTTTCCCGGGTAAAGAATAGGAAATTGTTCGATTAATTGTCAGGCCGTTTTTCTCAATCGCATGTTCACTCTTTCTTAGGACTTGCTCTGAATTACCACCCAAAAACCCAATTAGTTGGCCATTGGATGAAAGAAAAGGCGCACACCAGTTTATCATCTGATCCAGGCTGGCCACCGCTCGCGCCGTAATGAGATGATATCCTTCCCCATGGAGATTTCCACCATACATTTCAACACGTCCTTTCATAACATCGATATCTTTCAAAGCCAGTAGACGGACGACCTGTTTTAAAAAACTTACCTTTTTCGAATTGGCTTCCATGAGTTGGACTTTTAACCCGGGACGGAGGATCTTTATGACGATTCCCGGGAATCCGGCCCCTGAACCGACATCAAGCATTCGGCTCTCCAAAGGGATAAAAGGGACGGGGATAAGAGAATCAAGAAGGACTTCATAGATTATTCTTTTTCGTGAAGAGAGGCCGGTAAGATTAATCCTGCGGTTCCAGTCTGTCAATTCATCTAAATATGTACCGAAGAGATGAAGATGGTCCATAGACAGCTCTATGCCGAAACCAAGAGCATTTTGGTATAGAAGCTCTTTTTCTTCTCCCTTCAATATTAGATCACAACCCTCCTTTTAATAATGGAAACAGCTTCCTCAGGATCATCGATGAGATGAAATATGGCCAGGTCTGATTCAGATATTGCCTTCTCTCTTAAGAGGCTCCCCCTTATCCAATCTATAAGACCCTTCCAGTATTGAGAGTTCATAAGGATTACAGGAAAGGATTTTATCCTTTTTGTCTGAATCAAGGTGATGGCTTCAAACAATTCATCAAGGGTTCCAAAACCTCCGGGCATTATAATGTAGGCTACCGCATATTTTACAAACATAACCTTTCGTATGAAAAAATATTTGAAGTTGAGTTTTATATTCGCGTACTTGTTCGGCTTCTGTTCGTTCGGAAGATGGATATGAAGGCCGACAGATTTACCTCCAGCGTTAGCAGCCCCCTTGTTTGCCGCTTCCATTACACCTTGCCCTCCGCCGGAGACGACATTAAAACCGTTTTCGACCAATAAACGGGCGATTACTTCGGTGGTCCTATAGGTTGAACTATTGGGATGTGATCGGGCGGATCCAAAAATGGTAACCGCCGGATATACCTTGGGCATGGTCTCAAATCCCTCTACGAATTCCGAAAGGATAAGAAACATCCTCCAGGTATCTTTAACAGTAAGCTCGTCAATAATGTACTGATTTTCATTCATTCTTTTATACCTCGATGATTTTTTGGTGGGTTCCGGGTTGATCTGCGCGCTATAGCCTCCCGAGCGGAACAGTGAAGCAGAGAGCGATTCAAGAATCACAAGGCACCGTTTAGATCATAGATCGTTTCATTGATCCAAAGCTGGATCTTTGACAAAAATTCATTGATTTTTCAGGTTTTATTGTTTAGCTTTCATACGAATATTCAGGATATAATAGTCGGGGGACATAAAGCTGTCAAGGGAAGGCTAATCAGATAATATGGAGGGTTATACGTTTATCATCCGGACAGCATCGATTGTTAGATTGATCGTCCTGGAAATAACGGGAAGGAAGTATAGGTTAATAGGAATGGAATTCGACAAAAGGAGGCAATGAATGGAACGAGTAGCGAGGGTTTCGGAAATAATAGCCGGATCACCCCACAGCTTTGAGGATGCGATTAGGGCTGGTTTTGACAGAGCCAACAGGACATTGCGGGGCATTACGGGTCTTCGAATCCTGGAACAACGCGTAGCGGTTAATGATGACAAAATAGCTGAGTATCGCGTGAGAATGGAAGTCATTTTTGTCCTTGAAACCTGACATGGGTACTATCGGAACCTTGAATAGTCAGTTTGGTGCACGATAGGCGGCTCAGGCCCCGTGGGATCTCATATCAGCCGGGTATAAAATGATATGC
>CAYTUL010000056.1:0-12675 GCA_964441135.1 uncultured Desulfobacteraceae bacterium
ATCATGTCTCATGCATCCTATGATCCTTCTCCGTTCATCCGGATCTTGGGCCATCCCATAACCCTTTCATCGAAGGAGGTCGCTCATGGAAACAAAGAAAAAAAATTGGATCGCGATTCTGTTGTTTCTGCTGCTCTTGCCTGCATTTATTATCGGTTTTAACGGTGCAGGCCATGCGGCGGCAAAGACCCTCAAGATCGGCATCATCATGCCCCTGTCCGGGCCCATTAGTTTTGTCGGTGTCGGCCTTACGGATGCTGTTCGACTCTACTTTGACAAGGTCAATGATGAAGGAGGCCTCAAGCTTGGGGGTGACACGTACACGATCGAGCTGATCGCCGAGGACAGCAAAGTGGATCCTTCCGCCGCCACCACGGCCGCCAAAAAACTCGTTTACAAAGACGGGGCCAGATTTGTATTCGGCGCCATTACGCCTCCTGTGGCCGCGGCCATCTACCAGGTCTGTGAACGGGCAAAGGCGCTGCATATCATCACCTGGCTCGATGCACCCGCCACGCCGGGGGATGTAAGCCCCAAGAGGCACTATGCCTTCAGGCTTAATCCGACGTCCGATACCAACTGGGAAATGAATTATGACTTCATCAGGAAGAGCTATCCCCAGGCCAAAAAGCTTTTTATCTTAGCTCCCGATGCGGGGCTCCCCATTGAAACAAAGGCCAGGAAGCTGGCGGAAGAACGAGGGTTTACGTTTTCAGGGCATCTCATTTGGCCCTATGGCACGGAAGATTTCACGCCTTTCTACACACAGGCCCTTTCATTCAAACCGGATATCATACAGGCTGCAAACAGCGCCCAGGCGGGCTTTCAACTCAGAACGGCCCGTCAGCTTGGATTCAAGGGCGTTTTCATCTCCGACTCCCCTTTGGCCCCGGGGATCATAAAGGCTATTGCTGGCGAAGAAGCATGCTATGACGTCCTTACCAACGGGATGGACTTCGCTCACCCGACACCGGGGATAAAAGAAACCATGGATCTTTGGGCCAAAAAGATGAAAACCCCTTACTTTGAAGATACACCCGTGACCTATAGCCAGGCGGAGGCCTTTGTTCAGGCGCTTCAAAAAGCGGGCAGCGTGGATGTGGAGAAGGTCATAAAGGCCTTTGAGTCCATGACGGAGCCCGGCAGTATTCAAACATGCTGGGGTCCCGGCTATATGACCGGCAAAAAGACCTTCGGGGTAAACAGGGTTTTAAACAGGCCCGTACCTCAAACCAGGCTCATGGACGGGAAAATAGAATTTATAGGCCTGAAGATGCCGGCACTGGATTGAGAGACCGGGCACGGTTCTCCCGGCCCTGATCGAAAATCACATTTCCGGAGGAACCGAATCCTGACGGGAGTCTGACCTTGGATATCACGGCGCAGGTCATATGGCAGGGACTGGCCAACGGACTGGCCCTGGGATGGGTATACGTGCTGATGGCCCTTGGGCTGACGCTTATTTTCGGAATCATGCGAATCATGCAGTTCGCCCACGGTGAAATCTATATGTTAGGGGCCTATGGGGCCTATTACTTTACGACCTCGATAAAGCTGCCGTTGTTTTATGCCGCGATTATAAGCATGATGCTTATGGTCGTAATGGGCCTGATTCTGGAAAGATTTTTGTTCCGCCCCCTGAAGGGAGATTATGCCTCCGCCGTGGTGGCCTCCACGGGATTGGCCCTCATCCTTCAGAGCGGCGCCATGGTCCTGTTCGGCCTGCATCATCGAAACCTCCCCATGCTGGCTGAAGGCCCCTTTCATATTACGACGAACATCATCATCCCAAAGGACAGGATCGTGGCCGTCGCCTTTGCCGTGTCCCTGAGTCTTGTTTTATATCTCTTTCTCAAAATAACGAAATACGGCCAGGCCATGGTGGCCAGCGCGCAGGACCCGGAAGGCGCCATACTCCAGGGCATTGGTCCGGACAGGATGTCCGCCTTGTCCATGGGCATTGGATGCGCATTGGCGGCCGCGGGCGGAGTGCTTGCCGGTTCCATGTTTCAAATGGGCCCTTTTATGGGAATTGCGCCCCTGGTAAACGGGCTTATTATTATCATCCTGGGAGGCATGGGAAGCCTGGTCGGCGCTTTTATTGCGGGGATGACCCTGGGATTGATTAATGGTCTGGTCCCGATCCTTTTCGGCCATGTCTGGGCCACCCTCCTTCCCCTTTTATTTGTCATTATCGTACTGGTGATTAAACCCCAGGGACTATTTGGTCATGAATAGGCCGGGAATGATGACATTTATCATATCTATCGCCGCGATAATCGCCGCCATTGCTGCCCCCCTGATCCTCGCCAGCATCTACTGGACCTCCGTGCTGACCATGATCGTCATCAACTGCCTGATGACGACCAGCCTCCGGAATTTATCCATTATGGGGGAATTCTCTCTCGGTCATGTGGGTTTTATGTGCCTTGGGGCCTACACGTCGGCCCTGCTGACCATGAAGGCCGGCCTTCCCTTTGCATTGACTTTACCGGCAGCGGGTCTCATGTCCGGGCTGCTCGCCCTTGCCCTGGGCTACCCGTTCATGCGGGTAAAAGGCATTTACTTTGTCGTCCTGACCCTTATGACGTCCGAGAGTATACGCCTTTCGGCCGAGAACTGGAGAAGCCTGACCGGCGGAATTGACGGCTTGATCGGATTTCCCGGGGCAGGCGTGCTGTCTATACCGGGTCTGTTCCGGATCGATTTCAACGGGTTTACGGAATACTACTATTTGACCCTCACCGTGGTGTGCGTCTCTCTATTTTTGCTTTACCGGCTGGAGAAATCAAGACTTGGGTTTACCTGGATGGCCATCCGGGACGCCGACAAGATGGCAGGGTCCCTTGGTGTAAATGTCCAGAGATACAAGGTAATCTGCTTTAGTATTTCCTGTTTTTTTGCGGGACTGGCAGGCGGTCTTTTCGCGCATTTTGAACAGGCCCTCGGGGCCCAGGCAACCGCCTATTTCGGTGTCCTGACGAGTATCTACTTTTTAATCTATATGGTGGTGGGAGGAAAAGATCGTTTTGCTGGCCCGATTATGGGTGCGGTGATTCTTTCCCTGGTTTCTGAATTAACCCGGCCCGTTGAAGAGTACCAATCCATGGTCATCGGCGCCATTGCCATCGGGATGGTTATGATCATACCCGACGGCTTGATCAGCGTTCCGGAGAAGGTCAGAAGATGGCGGAACTCTTCTTCAGGGTAAGGATCCTTTCAGGGAAAACCTGCATTTTGAGAAATCTCCTTTCCAAGGGGATCAAATGAGCTTTCTTGAGGTTAGAAAATTGACGAGGTTCTTCGGCGGGCTTGCCGCCGTCATGGAACTGGACATGGATGTGCAGTCGGGCCGGATATTCGGTCTCATCGGCCCGAACGGGGCGGGCAAGTCCACGGTGCTTAATATCCTGGGAGGGTCCCTAAGACCCAGCAGAGGAAGGATCATGTTTAAGGGTGAGGATATGACCAATCTCCCTGCACACGAAAGAACCAAACTCGGCATCGCACGCGTATTTCAGGAGAATCTGCTCTTCAGGAGCTTTTCCGTGCTTGAAAATGTGCTGGTGGGTTATCATTTACAATCAAAGAAAGATCCTTTCAGCATCCTTTTTATGACCCGTTCGAGAAAAAAAGAGGAAAAAGAGCTGGAATCCAAGGCCCTGGAGACGCTCGATTTCGTAGGCCTGGGGCAATACGCGAATGAACCGGCCACAAACCTGCCTCACGGGAGACAGAGGCTGCTGGCCCTGGCGACGGCATTGGCGGCCCAACCCCGACTGCTTCTATTGGATGAGCCCGTTACGGGCATGAATGCGGAAGAGATCGAGACCATGCTGAAAATGATCAGGACCCTGAGAGACCGGAGGGGGATCACGTGCATCATCATAGAGCACAACCTGAAGGCCGTCATGGGCCTTTGCGACAGGATCGCCGTGCTGAATTTCGGGATCAAAATCGCCGAAGGTTCGCCCGAAGAGATCGTCGAAGTCCCGGCCGTCATGGAGGCCTATCTGGGGAAAGATGAATAATGTTGCTTGAATTAAGAGATATTCAGGTTCGTTACGGGGCTGCAACAGTATTGCATTCCATCTTCCTCAATGTAAAAGACGGGGAAATCGTGACCATCATCGGGAGCAATGGGGCGGGCAAAACGACCACGCTCAGGACCATATCCGGACTTACAAGCTCCGTAACGGGAGAAATCTTCTTTCAGGGAAGGAATATCAACAGGACACCCGCCCAGGACATCGTCAAAATGGGCATTGGACATGTTCCTCAAGGGAGGAATCTTTTTCCCTTCATGGGAGTCATGGAAAACATAAAACTCGGCGCCTACCTGCAGAAGGATAAAAAGAGGAAAAAAGAAAATCTGGCCAGGATATTTGAGATTTTTCCGGTTTTGAAGGCCCGGAAAAGACAGCAGGCAGCCACACTGAGCGGGGGAGAGCAACAGATGCTCGCCATTGCCCGCGCCTTGATGGGAAACCCGGCTCTGCTTCTGTTGGATGAGCCCTCGATAGGTCTCGCCCCGATCGTGGTTCGTGAGATAGGCAAAATCGCGATCGAGATCAATAAACGAGGTACCAGTATTCTCCTGGTAGAACAGAATGCCCGTATGGCCCTTGGCCTGGCCCATAGGGGCTATGTGATGGAGACAGGGAATCTTGTACTGGAGGGAAAGGGTGAGGAGCTTTTGCATGATGAGAGGGTGAAAAAGGCCTACCTCGGCCGGTGAGAAAATCTTGTTCAGTTATCGTTTTTTGTTTTGCCGCCAGGGATGGTTTTCATGTATAAGAAATAATAATAAGGAATGAAACCGTGGATGCAGAATATAAAAACGATGATAAGCAAAAACCGGTTGTAAGGGTCCGTGGCGGTCTTCTTGAAGGATTTCAGGAAAACGGCATTTTCAAATTCTACGGCGTTCCCTACGCAAGACCGCCCGTGGAGGAATGGCGCTGGCGTCCACCGCAACCGTTAGAGCCATGGCAAGGCACAAGAAAAGCCGACAGGTTCGGTCCGATTGCCTATCAAATGAGGCCGCCGGAACCCTCAAGCGACGAAAGGATGATGGTACAGAGCGAAGATTGCCTCTACCTGAACATCTGGACACCATCGATATCCGAGGCCGGAAAGATGCCTGTCATGGTCTGGATTCACGGCGGGGGATATATGGTCGGTTCGGGTTCCAAGGGTGATTGTGACGGCACCATTCTTGCGAAAAACAGGGCCGTGCTGGTCTCCTTTAACTATCGCCTAGGGCCGCTGGGGAATTTGGCGCTCGCCGGGTTAGAGGCCGACTCTGAATACGGTTCGAGCGGAAATTATGGGATACTTGACCAGATCGCAGCCCTGCAATGGATAAAAAATAACATATCGTCCTTCGGCGGTGACGGGGATAACATAACCATTTTCGGCGTCTCCGCCGGGGCGATGAGTGTAGCACTGTTATGCTCATCCCCTAAAGCCCAAGGACTGTTCAGCAAGGCGATTTGTGAGAGCGGCGGCCAGTTGGGGCCCCCCCGGGAAAGACCCTATAGGGAGGCATTGCAGGACGGGCTTGAACTTCAAAAGGCCCTGGGGGCGGCAGGTGTGGAAGAGATGCGCCGTATCCCGCCGGAGAAGTTGATGGAGGCAGCCAGACTGCTTGCCGACAAGGACGAGCAACCGATGAAACTGCGCTTTGCACCGGCCCTGGACGATATCATCATTAAGGACCAGGATAAGACGCTGGGGGAAAAGTCCCGGATTCCCATGATTATCGGCAGCAATAAGGATGAAGCCACTTATTTTATTCCGATGATGCCACCCATAACCCTGGCCAGCTATGAACCGTTTGTCAACAGGAGTTTCGGCAACAGGGCCTCGCAAGTTCTCGCTTCCTTTCCCGCCGGCACGAATGAAGAAGCATTAAAGAATTTTATTTATCTGCATACCTGCAATCTATTCACCGTGCAAGTGTACGAACTGGCCGGGGCGCTCAGTAGACTGGCCGGGGAGGTATATGTCTATCGGTTTAACCGCTTGTCACCCAAAAACCTGGCCAGCGGTATCGGGGTGAGTCACGGGGAGGAGGTCCCGTACATATTCGGCCACGTAGATACCGAAGGCTATACCGGAGCGGACAGAAAACTATCCGAGGCAATGATGAAGTATTGGATACAATTCTGTAAAACAGGGAATCCAAATGGGGCAGGCCTGCCTCAATGGCCCAAATTTTCAGCCGAGCTAAACACATACCTGTCCCTTGATGAGGATATCTCCACCAAAAATTATGCGGATGATGCCTGGTTTCAGGTATTTTGAAAAGGCTCTTATTACAAACCGGCCTTCGGGGTTGAATTGATTTTTCGAGATTCAGATCTTTTACAAAATATCCGGTTATTTTTCACCACCCGCTTCGCTAGAGGCACAGAGTTCGCTGAGAAAATCCTTCTTTGAAATAATAGGGTCTACTTATAGTATCATGATCGCTTAAAAGCCCGCACAGCGGGCATCCTAATGCTAAGCGCATTGGGATTGTGATGGAAACAAATAATAAAAAATTAGGCTCGCTTATTTTTTATTATGTATTTCCATCAATAATTTAAGCGATCATTATACAACTCGCTCTGTGTTCTCTGCGTCTCCGTGTGATAAATTTTTTTCTTACAAATTTGTTTTTGGAAAAGAGTATTGTTTTTTCATATTCATGGAGCGAATCAATAGAGGAGGTGCATAGCCGAAAAAGTTAATTAAGGAGGTTAAAGAAGCAACCCATAAAAGAAAGGAGATTGACAATGAAGAAGTTCATTTTTTTCGCCTTCGCGGTTCTTCTGTTAAGCATGCCGGTCATTAACGGTTTTGCGGCCACTGCCAAACCGCAATATGGCGGCACCCTGAGGATTATTACTACACGGGGCCCCTTGAACATAGGCTACGCCGCAAAACAAGGTTTCGTTGATTCAATCGGCATGATATGGTCCGAGAGATTATTCGAACTCTCTTCCAACGGGGATCTGCTGCCTTTTCTGGCGGAGTCCTACGATACCTCTGTGGATGGGAAAGTCATCACCCTTCACCTGAGAAAGGGCGTCAAGTTCCATGATGGTTCGGACTGGAATGCCGATGCATGCGTGTGGACCTTTGAGACCTGCAAAGCTACGGGTGTGCTGCCCGATGGTAAGTATATCGATTCCATAAGTGCCGTCGATGATTATACTGTGAGGGTTGCGTTAAAACAGAGAAGTAGCAAGATGATTTACGGTCTGACCCGTATGTTCCATTATTCGCCGACCGCTTTTAAGAAACACGGTGAGGACTGGGCCATCAGCCATACCGTGTCAACAGCCCCCTTCCAGGTTGTCCGTTTTCAACGTGACGTCGTTCTCAAGATGAAAAAGTTTGAAGATTACTGGCAACCAAACCGGCCCTACCTGGACGAGGTCGAACTTAGAACGGTTAAGGAACCGGCGACATGTTCGGCCATTTTACAATCGGGGCAGGCGGATATCTGGATGAGTGCACCCCCGATGGAAGCAGCCGCCTTACGGGATAAGGGCTATAAAACGTACACCTGGCCCTATTATCTTAATAATATTTACTGTGACAGCGCCTCCCCTGATTCACCGTTCGCCAATAAAAAAGTACGCGAGGCAATTGAGTATGCGATTGACCGCCCGGCCGTGGCCAGGGCCCTCGGATATGGCTTCGATACCCCTCTCAATCAATTCGCGCCTCCCGGTTCCCAGGGCTACAATCCCAACTATAGGGGCCGTCCCTATAACGTCGAAAAGGCCAGGCAGTTACTGGCGGACGCGGGCTACCCCGGTATAAAAACCAAGATGTTGTTACGGTCGGGCGCTTTAGACCTCGCAACCGTCATTAAGAATTACCTGGCGGAAGTGGGCATCGAAGTCAGCCTGGATGTGGCCGATCCGGGAAGATACTGGGGCGCCCTTAACGGCGGCTGGAAGGGTCTGCTTCTGGGCGTATCCGCAATGAACCCTGAATACGCCGTGGTCTGGCTCGATCATTTCGGGCCGGAGCCCATGATGAGGTTTGCCAGTATGGCCAAGTCGCCGGAATATCTGGCCCTCTGCGATCGAGTACTTCAGGCGCCGGATGTTCCGACCATGCGAAAGTTGACTATGGAAATGGTAACCCAGGCCAGCGAAGACGCCATGGCCATCCCCGTGACCTTAGCTACCAGTATCACTGTGACGCAAAAAAATGTCCATACCAGTTATTGCAAAGATGTGGACATTTCCTACTGGCGGATTTTTAACGACTGGATTGAAAAGTAGTTACAAACAAGTCATATTACTCCGGCGTCATTAAGATTGATAGGATATTCGGGCAGTGATAAACAGGCATTTATGCCAAGATTAGCCCGATTAGAAGTACCCGGTGTATTGCGTCACATCATGCCAGGAGAGTGTGTACTTAGGAGGAAGGGGATCCCGCCATAAATTTCCTTGACTTGACCACTTTAATTGACTATTTTATCAAAAAAAGGAGGTGGTCACCGTGAAGACAATGGCCATAAGCGAGTTCAAAACACACGCGTTAAAGGTGCTGAACGAGGTTGCGAAATCCCAGGAAGCCATCGTCATAACGAAACGAGGCAAACCTATTGTTCAAGTTATCCCGCATCGTAAATCCGAAATGAAGCCAACGCCAGGCAAGCTCGCCGATACTTTTATTTTTGAAAAGGATATACTAACTCCACTTGGCGAAGGATTGTGGGAAGCATGCCAATGAAATACATGCTTGATACCCATACCTGGGTTTGGTGGAATATGCGCCCCAGGAATCTATCGCAGAAAGTCCTTAAATTAATCAAGAATGAAGATGCCTATGATGAGATTCTATTATCGGCGATTTCGCCCTGGGAATTCAGCAAGCTTTTGGAAAAAGGGAGGCTTGGTATCTCTTCTAATCCAGAGGAATGGATCTATACTGCTTTACAAATGCCAAAACTCAGATTTATTCATCTTACACCCATGATAGCCTATCACTCAACAGTGCTTCCAAAACCTTTTCATGACGACCCTGCAGATCAGATAATTGTGGCAACAGCGCGAGAAGAGAATGCCACGATTCTTACAAAGGATAAAAGAATCTTAAATTATAAATATGTTCAAAGTCTCTGGTAAACTCGAATAGACTTAGTAGAACCTTTCACCCTCCTCCGCAGGAAACCACGGGCTCCCGCCCGTGGGGCTCCACTATTTTGAAGGCATGAAGAGGAGTCTTTCTGCTTCAGATTGATAAAACTCATCAAAAAGTGTCAGGCATTGCTCCTTGGTTAGACAGAGATAGTCAAAAAGTTGAAGCGTCAAATTATGAATGGCGTAGATTGTAAAATAACAAACCTATTAAATAGATATGCAGCCCTTGAAAAGGAAATACAAAAAATAATTTATCAAACTTGCAGTCATTATTGCAGAAAATGTTCCTCGAGGTGTTGTAAGGAAGAAATCTGTAAAGAATCAATTGAAAGTACCTTCCTTTCAATGCTCGTAGAAAGACAAAGTATTCAATATGATTTTCAAAATGGATGGATAAGTCCTTCAGGATGCAGGCTTGTTTATGGGCGGCCTTTAGTCTGCTATGAATTTTTTTGCGAAGATATTAAAAAAAGTCATTTGTTTCAGGCTATAAATCTCAAAAAAATGGTTAATGACTTCGCCTCGGTCGGGAACAGGGCACGCGGCAACACCCATCTCATATGCATTGATAATCTGGAAATCATATCATCTCCGAAGATCGATAAAATGATATATAAAATTGGCTCAGTGATGGATGAGCTAACTAACATCCGCTCTCATGCCGATGCCCTGATAAGCGGGCGTGTGTGAAGCTGGTCTTTCGATGCACGGAAAGGGCAATGAAAAGACATGAACCAGATAGCGATCTATCTCCTGTTTTTCAAGAAGCCAGTCGTATTCTTCGCAAGGGTGGATTATTTGTATTCGTGGTTGGGGATCGTTCTGAAAACGGGGCTCATGCGATTGAGGTGGGGGCGGAGCACACAATGTCGGAAAAGACCGTTACGATGTACCTATACAGTCCAAGACAGATCGCCGGATTGATGGCACGGTATGGCTTCGAACCATTGAGGGATCTATCTTTTACGGTTTTCATGGATCGAGAAAGAACCAGAAACAAGCCAGCCAGAACTTACCTGGCGAGGAAAAGGACGGGTATCGAACCTGTCATTAAGGGTAAGCGATAATTGATAAAAGGGTTAAAATCTCCATATTCGACGCAACGCGATCTGTTATCAATTATTGACAGGGGCATAAATCGCTGTTATTTTTGACTTCATTGGTTGTTCAAAACCAAAAGCTGTTAAAAAATCCCAATAGTGCTTATTATGAATGAACCTTCAAAAAAAATCTTGTCCTCGATTTTCTTAGTACTCACCGTTTTTTTATTCAATGCATTCTTATATGACTATGACACACGTTCACCTATCCATCCGGTATATCCACAGGAAATTACATGTATTGAGTTTGTTCTTCAACCTGAGGACCATGATATAACTCAAATGAAGGATGATTCTCCTTCCGATAACCTGGGTGAAGAATCATCCTTATTTCCTTCAAAACGGTCGTTAAATAAGGAAATATATCTTTTACACTTCCATGGCTGTCCGGAGACAAACGACATAATCCATCGACATCTGGACTATCCCGCCAATCATATCATATCTACCCTTCAAAAGAAGAATCTTTGGCACCAATCCTCTGATGATGAACCATCTCCTTATATCTACGCTTAGTTATTAAGTAGTTCCTAACACAATAACTGCCTCTACAACCCGAAGTGGAGGCAGGGATATTCGATATGAGGAGAATGCCATGATTACAAATCATCTAAATAGAAATCTGAAACGACTCCACAGGCGCCTAAACGGATCAACGATCGAATATGACCTCACGCCTTATTATGGAAGATTGATTGAAATAAAAAAATACAGGGCACAGCTAAAAGTAAAGGCAGACCATCATCTGAAGGATCTATCAAAAAAACTAATTGCCCAAGCCCGAGATGGTCTCTCCCTTGACAAATTGTTAACCGAAGCCTATGCCCTCGTCAGTTCAGCCGTTGAGCGTGTGCTGAAACTCAGTCCCTTTGACACCCAATTCATTGGTGCGATTGTTATACACCAGGGGAAGATCGCAGAGATGCCGACCGGCGAAGGAAAGACATTAACCGCAGTGTTCCCTTCCTACCTGAACGCGCTTACAGGAAAAGGAGTACACATTCTTACTTTTAACGATTATCTTGCCCGCCGTGACACCGAATGGATGGGACCGGTCTATGAATTTTTGGGAATAAAGGCCGGTCATGTGCAGGAAGGAATGAGTATCCAGGAGCGAAAACAGGCCTATTCATCGGATATTACATACCTTACGGCGAATGAGGCAGGATTTGATTTTCTTAGAGACAGTCTCTCCTACAACAGTGATGACCGTGTTCATAGAAGTTTTCATTTTGCTATTATCGATGAAGCGGATTCCATCATGATTGATGAGGCGAGGATTCCACTTGTCATCGCGTCTGCTTCTGATGATACCATTCGAGATACCTATTGCATGGCTGATATTGCCAGGAAATTGGAGAAGGGTGTGGATTTTGAATTCGATGAATATTCGAGAAATTTTTTCCTCACGGAGTCAGGTATCAGACGTGTCGAAACACTGTTGCATTGTGGCAATCTGTATGATCCTGAGAATATAAACCTGTTGACCCAACTGAATTGTGCTATTCACGCTGAGTTTCTTTTTAATCGGGACATCGATTATATCGTTCGAAAAAATAAAATCGAACTGGTTGATGAATTCACCGGTCGTATAGCAGACAAAAGACGTTGGCCTGACGGGCTTCAGGCTGCCCTCGAAGCCAAGGAAAATATACGTGTTCATTCAAAGGGCCATATATTGAATTCTATTACATTGCAGCATCTTATCGGTAAGTACCCCAAGATTAGTGGTATGACTGCCACGGCCGAATCAGCCGAGGAGGAGTTCAAACAGTTCTATGACCTGGATATCGTTGTTATACCACCCGACAGACAATGTATTCGCGAAGATCATCCTGACAGACTGTTTAAAAACAAAGAAGCCAAACTTAAGGCTGTTTTGGAGGAGATCATACAGGTACACAAAACAAAGCGTCCCGTCCTTGTTGGCACGGGAAGTGTTGAGGAATCCGAGATGTTAAGTGAAAGACTTCGAAAAAGCGGCATACGCTGTGCCGTTCTGAACGCAAAGAATGATGAATATGAGGCAGGCATTATTGCCAAGGCCGGTAAACTGAATGCAGTAACAATATCTACTAACATGGCCGGAAGAGGAACTGATATACGTCTTGGAGGTGCCGACGAAAATGAGAAGAAACAAGTTACAGCACTGGGCGGCTTGTATGTTATTGGCACGAACAGGCACGAAAGTAAACGTATTGACAACCAGTTAAGGGGACGCGCAGGCAGGCAGGGAGATCCGGGTTCCTCCTGTTTCTTTATCAGTATGGAAGATGATATATTTATAAAATATCGCTTAATTGACCTTCTGCCAGCAAAGATGCTGCAAGATAATGAACATGGTGAGATTGAAAACAGGATTATTAAAAGAGAGATAGAACGAATTCAACGTATCGTAGAAGGACAAAACCTTGAAATTA
>CAYTUL010000057.1:0-12640 GCA_964441135.1 uncultured Desulfobacteraceae bacterium
AGACATGCTCATCCTCACCCGGTTCTATCAGCTGAATTTCAATAGGGCCAGCCTGTGCAAACGCGAGTTTGCCGGTGATCTGCCTCCCGCCATGGGGAACAGCCTCCCCCAGATGATTCACATCCAGCAATTGTAGAGTAGTGTCAATAAGTCCGAAGGGTCCTATGCGCCAAAGGGAGCCGAATCTTTGCATGGCCTCTTCTCTATCCTTAACTATGACACAAACATGACTAATATCAAGGGGGGGTAAATCCTTCACATTTTTTTCCATGCTTTGCCTCCTTTAAAGATGAAAGACCAATCTGATCAATTTTCAGAAAAATAAACCAATTGTTTTACTACAGACAAAACTCAACTTTCGGAAATTTCTTGAAGGATATATTGCCGCGAGCAACAGTAAAAATGTGGGCGAGAAATGGACAACCTTAAATAATCAAATATCAATACTTCCGATTTAATATTTTGAATATCTAAGGTCGTCTCTGAAATATCAAACAACTAATCTCGAGAATACGAAAAGAGTTATATTATTAAATGGAAATAATTTAATAATATTTATTTAAAAAAAATTCAACATCTTGTTGAGTCCCTTTAAAGGGACCCGATTTTTCCATCTTCAGTGATGTTAGCGCAGTCGCGAATCTGATTGCATCGGCGGGGTCCTTGGTAAGCCTTTCAGTAACGTATGTTGTAAAACACGTATCACCACGGCCTGTCCTTCCATCAAGTCCTTTGTTTTTAAAGGGGGAAAAGAAAATATCTGATTCCTTGGCAACAATCAGTCCCGTATTGTGGGAGATGACTACCTCCTTGGCGCCCCATTCAATGAATTTTTTCGCTGCAGCTTTTCGCCCTTCTCTATCATCGGTATCGATGCCGGTCAGAAATGCTGCTTCAGCCGCATCCGCTTTAAAAAAATTAATCAAGGGCAGTGTATTTAATATGTCATCCCAATTACAGTATTGCACAGTCTTGTCAGAAGATACGGTTCTCATCATGCCTTGAGCATCAATAGCAACCGGGGCTCTGGATGAAAGATAACGAATGATTTCCAAATTAATTTCTCCGGCAAACACACCACTAAATTGGATGACCTTTGTTGTAATATCGGGAAGGTCATGGATTGTATAAGGATCAGCCTGGTTTACATTAACGATTTTCCTTTTTTCCATAGATGTCGTTGTATAAAAGACTCGGCTCGCGTTCGTCTTTTGAGATTCATGCCAAAATATATCTTCTTCCGGAATTGGAAAATTTTTAAGGAGATATCTGTCCTTTGATGAAGTTTTTGTCAGTAATATGATTGAATATCCCAATTGGTACGCCGTCCAGGCAGCGAACACGATCGGTCCACCAGGTGCGTTATACTTGGCATTAGGCGTGAATATCCTTCCAATAGACATATTCCCGAAAATAAAAATATCGCACGTATGCATAGCCATAACCCGAGAGAGTTACTAAATACGCCCGATGTCGATATTCGGGCGGCTGATTCCTATCTTGAAATCTATTTTGTTCCCTTGACAATAGAAAAAATTCTAATAGGATAGTCAACCATACGGTTGGTTTGCTTATCCTGTCCCTTATAGGATGTTTTTTTTCTTCTGTCAAGGCGGATCAGGATGGGAAGCCGAGAAATAAATATGGGGAAAAAAATAAATCAAAATTGTCAATTCAGAATTACAGTGGACCAGGGGGGGACTTTTGCAGACGGCGTATTGGTGGATCACAATCAGGAAATTAGTGTGGCCAAAGCAGGAACTAGTCCTGATGATCCAGCACAAGGTATCATGGATTGCATCCAATTACCGCTATTGCCGTTACTGCGTAAGCAGGGAAGGTGAACATGGGGCCGTCTGAACATCGTCTGAACTTAGGACAAGGTTTCCCTGCTTGTTCTTTGACAGGCTAAGCATGTGAAGAAACGGCTTTCATGAATTCATTCGCCGAGCAAATATCTGCAACCGGGGCGAAGCCTGCAAGGGCGGCCTCATGGACCTCCCGGTTCTGGGCGGTACAGCAGTCCTTGATAACCAGGCAGCTGTAACCGAGGGTAATGGCGGTCCATACCGTGCCTGTGACCACAAAGGACGTGGCCACACCGACAAGGGCTACATCCGTTATTTTTTCCCGATGTAAAACAGCATCCAGCTCTGAAGCGGCAAAGGCACTTACGTGTCCCTTCTGGATAATCGGTTCCCCGGCCTTCGGTGCAATACGCTCGTCAATCTCATACCCCCAGACGCCGGGCCGCAGTACACTTGAATCCTCACTTTCCGCTTTGATGTTCCTGCAGAAATCACCTCTATCCGGATACCGCGGCATGGGCGCGTTGTCAAAATCGACTACGACATATCCGACGAACATGCCAGCGGCACGGGCGGCATCCAAGACTCTGCCGACCCTTTCAACAAGATTCTCCTCTTTCACCATCTTGGCGAAACCTGTATGCTGAGCAAGGGGAGATGCCTCGTCGATCATGTGTTTCTGCATATCAAGAACCAGCAATGCCGTTTTGGCCACATCGATTTCTAAAACCATGGGAATACTCCTTTCCTACAGATTGACACGTTCCTATCCTGCCGGCCTCCGGCCCCTAAACGAACGCACTTTAGGATGAATAATAAGGACCTGGTTTTTCAAGGAGAAAAAAATATATTTATAAGGGGTTTGTATGTCAAGGTGAAAATAGGATCATCGCTTTATCCATTGGCCCCAGCCTACAGTTGGATAAAAAAATGGCAAGAAGGGGAAGAAGGATAAGGCCCGAAATATTTTTTTGATTTATTTGCTTGACAATGGGAAAAATAGCAATAAAATAACCAACCATACGGTTGGTTTGTAAAGGCCCTTCCCATTTTTATTGATTTAATAACGGCGGGAATATAAAATAAATCTAAGGGATTAGAAGTCAGCATCAATGAAAGGAGGCATCAAAAGGGGAAATATAATTGTGAGGCCCGCGCATCTGAAATATGCCGGGGCAATCACCCTGAGGGCAAATAATCCGGTCTATCCCTTATATCGCCGGCGGGATAATTCTTGTTATATTGCCCCTTATCCTGCCCACCTATTTTCACAGCCTATTGACTAAGATTCTCCTCTTTGGCCTCTTTGTCATGGGTATGGACCTTATTCTGGGATATACTGGGCTGTCATCCATAGGCCATGCCGCCTTTTTCGGGATATCCGCTTACACGGTTATTATTTTAAAGGAAATACATGGTATAGAAAATTTATGGGTAACTGCTCTGGCCGGCTGGTATTGTACTGGCAACAATTGCCGCTGCTATCCCGTGCATTATCGCCCTTAGTTCATCCGATGTATACTTCATATTGGGTTACCCTCGCTTTAGGGAAGCTGGTCTATAGTTAATGTACTGGAAAACGTCCTGCTGGCCCTCCAGGGAGTCCGGCCTTCCCGTTTTCAGATGTTCCGCTCCGCTAACGCATACGATGACCTGCATTCCAGGGCCCGGGAGCTGCTGGACTCGATGGGCCTCTGGGTTAAAAAGGACGATCCCGTGCATGCCGTATCTTACGGCGAGCAGCGGAAATTGGAGATCGCGCTGAGCCTGGCCCCAGAACCAAAACTGTTGCTGTTAGATGAACCCAGCAACGGACTCACCAGTGCCGAAAGCGCCGAAATTATCAGTATGATCCGCAATATGAAAAAAGATATCACGGTAATGCTCGTGGCCCACGACATGGATCTTGTATTCGGCGTAGCCGATCGCATTATTGTCCTCCATTACGGAGGGATTATCGCCGAAGGAACAATCGAAAAAATCAGCGCTGACCCTAAGGTCAAGGAAATTTACATGGGAAGTGAGGAGGTTCTATGACATGCTCGAGCTAATTGATGTCCATACCTATTACGGGGAAAGCTATATCCTCCAGGGCATTTCCCTCGAGGTTGGGGACAGCTCGGTGGTAGCACTCCTGGGTCGCAACGGCATGGGCAAAACAACCACAATCCGCTCCATTATCGGCTTTACGCCGCCGCGACGGGGTATAGTGCGTTTCAAGGGAAAGGATATTACCGGTCTCCAACCCTACCGGATCGCTCATATGAATATAGGTCTGGTCCCCCAGGGCCGTCAAATCTTTCCCTCGCTGAGTGTAGAGGAGAACCTTACCATGGCGGCACGCGGTGGACAAAAAGCCGATGCCTGGACCCTGGAAAAGGTGTATTCCCTTTTCCCCATCCTAAAGATACGGGCCAAATATAAGGGTAATCTCCTTAGTGGCGGCGAACAGCAGATGCAGACCATTGCCCGGGCCTTGATGACCAATCCGGAATTGCTCTTGATGGACGAGCCTTCCGAAGGGCTGGCCCCGCTTATCGTCAAGGAGATAGGGCGGGTTATAAGACAGCTTAAAGATTCCGGATTTTCTATCCTGCTGGTGGAGCAGAACCTCTCCATGGCCCTGAGTCTGGCTGATTACGTCTATATATTGAGTAATGGCAAGATTGTATATGAGTCCCTGCCTGAAGATCTGAGGGATAACGAGGAAGTGAAAGCCCGGCACCTTGGTGTAACCAGCTAAGACAGGGAAAAGGGCGGGCATTATAATGGAGTAGATCTTGACGGAACAAGGTTAAAATGAAGATTTATTTCCCTGAGAAATCGATAATAACGGACATCCTGGATACTATGCTGTCGAAATTATCAAAATCTTCGGCCATTGCGGATCTGATACTCTCCTTGATGCTTTTTTTTCTTAGGATTTTGTTAGGAGTTACAGCGATATTGCATCCCTCCTTCAGGGAACGTCTCAAAGAGAATAACTTTACCGCGCAGATCAAGACCGGGGATAACTCCGTTGGCCGATCCTTTACCTTCAAAGATGGCAGTATCTTTTCCAAGGGAGGCGTTCACCCGGACCCTGATGTCACTCTTAGCTATAACCGATCCGCCCTTGCTGTAAAGCTTATGATTCCCTGGCGGGACCAGTTGGCGCAAATCAGCGCCATGAAGAGCTTTCAGATATATATAGGGGGGCCTGATGATCTGACATCGTGGTTTTTGGAGACGCTCAGTCTCCTGCTAACAGCCGGTACAAAATACGGAATAGAAGTGGGTAACGGTGTCAAGCGTTATGTGACCGGCACCAACGGAGGCCCTCTGTTTGTTTACGTCAAAGACGGCAAGATCATTCGCACAACAGCAATAGATTTTGATGAAAGCGACGCCCGGCCTTGGACTATTGAGGCCAGAGGAAGGAAATTTACGCCCCCTCGCAAAACCACGCTCTCGCCCTACTCCTTTTCGTGGAAATCGATGGTTTATTCTCCAGACAGGCTCCTGTATCCCATGAAGCGTGTTGATTTTGATCCGAACGGTGAACGAAACTGTAACAACAGGGGAATATCAAAATATGAGCGGATCAGCTGGGACGAGGCCCTGGACATTGTCGCCGCCGAAATAAAACGCGTCAAAAGAGAATATGGGCCCGGTGCCATTTTAAGCGGCAGCGGGTCTCACCATATGTGGGGATCATTAGGTTATTGGCTCAGCGCGAGGCTCCGTTTTTTGAATAACATAGGTTTTACGCCCGTAGTCCATAATCCGGATAGCTGGGAGGGGTGGTACTGGGGCGCCATGCATCACTATGGAAACAGCATGCGCCTTGGAGCGACGGAGGCCTATGGGACAGTGGAAGACATTCTCAGGGAGTGCGAAATGGTAGTTTTTTGGTCGAGCGACCCGGAATCCACCAACGGATGTTACGGCGCGTTTGAGGGGACCATAAGACGCCAATGGCTTAAAGAATTAGGTGTGAAATTCGTACACATCGATCCCTACTATAACCATACCGCTGCGCTGTTCGGCGGCAAGTGGCTCGCCCCCAGGCCAGCCACTGGCAATTCATTGGCCCTTGCAATCGCCTATGTGTGGATTAGTGAAGATCTCTATGACAAAGAATATATCGCCGCACGGACCACAGGGTTTGATCAATGGAAAGATTATATTATTGGCAAAGAGGATGGTGTGCCCAAGACGCCCGAATGGCAGGAGAATGAGGCAGGAATTCCCGCTAGGGACGTAAGGGCCCTCGCCAGGGAGTGGGGAACCAAGAAGACTTACCTGGCTGCGGGAGGCATTACCGGCTTCGGGGGCGCCTGCCGTTGCGCTACCGGGGCGGAGTGGGCCCGCTCCATGGTCTGTTTGATGGCCATGCAAGGTCTTGGCAAGCCGGGGACCAATTTTGGCTGTGCACAGCAGGGAACCCCCGTCGATACAAGCTTCTATTTTCCAGGTTACGCAGAGGGTGGATTATCCGGTGATTTAGAGGCTACGGGGATGGCTACTAATATGTATCAGCGGATGCCTCAGCTCGCTACAGTTAATACTGTGTGTCAGAGCGTGCCCAGACTGAGGATACCTGAGGCAATAATGTACGGTCAGACATCCGGTTACGGGACCGGTCCCAGGACCATTGAAAGCCAGTTCCTTGAGTTCAAATATCCGACTCCGGGTCATTCACCCGTCAAGATGTATTATAAATACGGAGGCTCCCACTTTGGAACTATGAGTGAGACAAACCGTTATGTGAAGGCTTACAGGAGCGACAATCTGGAATTTGTGGTAAACCAGTCCGTATGGTTCGAGGGGGAGGCCAAGTTCGGCGATGTTATCCTGCCCGCCTGCACCAATTTTGAACGATGGGATATAGCGGAATCCGCCAATTGCGGTGGATACGTACCACACCACTTCAACCAGTGTAACCACAGGGTCATACATATGCAGCATAAGTGCATCGAACCCCTGGGAGAGTCCAAATCGGATTTCCAGATCTTCCATGAACTGTCAAAGAAACTGGGATTCTCAGCGCTATTTTCGGAGGGCGCATCCGAATTCGACTGGTGTAAAAGGCTATTTTATGCGACGGATCTGCCCGATGTCATATCATGGAAAGACTTTCTCAAGAAGGGTTACTATGTTGTTCCGGCACCAAAGGAGGAGATGAGGGACCCGGTCTCTTATAGATACTTTGCGGAGGGCAGGCCGAAGGATACGCCCGAGGTGTCGCCCCTGCCCGCGGACTACACGGAAAAATTCGGGTACGGGCTCCAGACCCAATCTGGAAAGCTGGAGTTTGTCTGTTCGAGTCTTAAGAGATTCGACCCGAATGATCCGGAGCGACCCGTAATGACCAAGTACATTCCCTCCTGGGAAGGCCACCATACAAAGGAGCTTTATGAAAAACACCCATTGCAGCTAATCTCTCCCCATCCACGGTTCAGTTTCCATACCGTGGGGGACGGAAAGGACAGTATTATAAATGATGTAAAGGACCACAGGGTCCTTGTAAACGGATACTATTACTGGATTGTCAGGATCAACAGCCGGGACGCCGAGAAGCGGGGCATAAGGGAGAATGATCTGGTAAGGGTCTTTAACGATCGTGGAGCGGTCATCTGTGCTGCTCAGGTCACCGAACGAATTCGCCCCGGGACGGTGCATTCCTACGAGTCTTGCGCGATCTATGACCCGGTGGGAGAGCCCGGCTATTCTCCCGACCGCGGCGGATGCATTAATCAATTGACCCCGAGCCGAGCGATGATAAAAAAATCCCACAGTCATGCGGCAAATTCCTGTCTTGTACAGATAAAATCCTGGAAGGGACAGGAAAACACAAAATGAAGAATCGGTCGATGTTTCAACTGCTGAAAAATATAACTCTTTTGCGCATGGATGTTATTATCAATAGGATAAATATTAATTGATAATGGTATCGCGATAGGCGCTTCCCTTCAGAGGAGGTAATAAATGTCAAATGAAAAGCCATCCGCATTAATTGAAGACGAGCATCAGATCTCAAGTCTTCTGATTCGTTGGGGACAGGCCCGGGACAGTGATGATTGGGAGACACTTGCTGAATGTTTTCATGAAAACGCTACTATCCATATTTCGTGGATATCTGGACCTGCCGAAAAGTTCTTAGCCCATTCGCGCGCCATGGCCGCGACTCGCAGGCAAGGCGCCCATATGAAGCATCTGATTTCAGGAATCTGGATAAGGTTGAACCGGAACCGGGCCTTCAGCCGCTGTAACACGAATCTCTATATACGGGATGAAATCAATAGCCACGAGTTCGATCTTCAATCATGGTTCCGTTTTTTCGATCTACTGGAAAAAAGGGGCAATTCCTGGCGTATAGTCAAACGTACCGCTGTGTATGAAAAGGATTGCATGTCGCCGGTAGATCCCCGCGGCTTCCCCGAAGATCTTTTCGCAAATATGGATCTATCCGCATTTCCGTCATCAGCCAGGTTCCTATGCTACTGGATTCAGTACTGCGGGGGTTCGCCTTTAACCGACATTATCTCTGTCTATAGTGACGAGGAACGCGCCTTGAAGCATGAAAGTGAAGCGTGGCTGGAGAAGGCTTAGAGCATCTTTATTTCCTAATTTTTTCTTGACAAAGAAGAAAAGTCGGATATAATTGTCCACCATACGGTTGGTTTGTAAAAGTGTCTAAAAATTTTGATTATTTTAATCAAGGCGGGAGAATATGAGTCAGATTAAGGATTCAAAAAATGGCATTCAGCGTGAGAGGATAATAAAGGTAGCAAGCCGTCTGATGAGCCAAAGGGGGTATAAAGGAGCATCATTGCAAGAGATTTCAGATCTTGTGGGGATACACAAGACCACCATCTTTCACTATTTTAAAAATAAGGAAGAAATACTTCTGTCTGTATTAAGAATTGCTATTGCTGATGTCACAGGGCAATTAGAACTCATTATCGAAGATGAAAAGTTATCCCCTAAAGAAAAATTGAGAAAAGCTATCTTCATCCATTTAGATTCAATGGTAAAACACTTAGACAATGTGAATGTTTATCACAGTGAAATACGCTTCCTTTCAAATAAAAACAGGCGGAAATATATTGAAACAAGAAAATATTATGCCTCGTGTTTCGAGCAAATAATAAACGAGATGAAAGAGAGCGACAATCGGTATTTCAACGGACTGGATACCAAAATTGTCAATTTCGGGATATTGGGAATGCTCAACTGGGTGGCCAAATGGTTTAAAAAATCAGGGCCCTTAAGCATAGAAGATATTGCGGACATATTTTATAAGATGATCATACTCAGAGGTGATTCTCCATAATGGATTTGGAATTAACCGAGGAACAAAAGGCCATTAAAGAGTTGGCTGTTAAATATGCGACCGACACTATTGCACCTATTCATGAGAAGGACGAGATAGAAGGGCGTTTTCGTCCGGAAATTGTAAGAGAAATGGGTCAACTTGGGCTCTGGGGCGCAATTATTCCGGAGGAGTATGGCGGGACCAACGCGGGTTTCCTGAGCTCGGTTTTGATTACCGAAGCGATTTCAAAGGTCAGCCCTGCCTATGCGGGGCATTTTCTGAACCAGACAGTGGGGCCCGGCCTGGCAATCCTTGAACACGGCACCGAAGAACAGAAGAAAAAATATATCCCCCCCCTTGTCAGCGCGAGTCTGCTGGGTTGTTTCGTCGCAACAGAACCGGATGCCGGGTCGGACCTGGCAGCCATGAGGATGACCGCTGATGAGGAAGCAAACGGTTTTTTATTAAACGGTACCAAGACCTGGGCCACTAACGGGCCTGCTGCGGATATCGGCATCATTTTCGCGTACACGGACAAAGAAAAGAGGCATCACGGTATATCCAGCTTCATTGTTGAATTAAAGAATACTCCAGGTGTCGAAACGACATCAATGGAGAAATTGGGGCAACGATGCTCCAAGGTCGGAGACATCTCTTTTGTGGATGCCCATGTTCCAAAAGACTCCTTGCTTGGGAATAAAGGCGAAGGCTTCAAGATCGTCATGGGTCTATTAGGCAAAACCCGTCTGTTTGCCGCTGCAAGGGCTCTGGGATTAGAGGAGGCCTGCCTCGAAAAAAGCATTGAGTATGCCAAGACAAGAATTCAATTCGGAAGGCCCATAGGCAAATTTCAGATGATTCAGGAACAGATTGCTGAAATGTATATCAATCATGAAGCGGCGAGAATGCTTGTCTACCGCGCAGCGGCAAATAAGGACAGGGGAAAGAATGAAATTCTGGAAGTATCCGCTGCCAAGACTTTTGCTTGTGAATCCGCGGTAAAATCGGCTGACACCGCCATGAAAATATTCGGGGCCTATGGCTTCTCAATGGAGTACCCCATTCAAAGGTATCTAAGGGATTCCCGAGCGTTTGTTATGACGGAAGGCAGCTCTAATATTCACAGGATAATTATCGCTAAGAACCTTCTAAGTTTATAAGAGAAATAGGTCAACAAAAATATCACAGCGACAGCCTGAAATGGCAAATATTAGGTATTGATTATGGCTTACCGGGATTTAAGAGATTGGATTAAAAAACTTGAGAGGGAAGGAGAGTTAGCCAGGGTCACAAGAGAAGTCGATTGGAATCTCGAGATCGGTGGTATTGCGAGAGAAAATATGGATAGAGGCGGTCCCGCCCTGCTCTTTGAAAATATTAAGGATCACGGAGACGCGATCTGCAAGAAGCTTCTTACCTGTTCTCTTTCATCTCATTCAAGGGTTGCCTTGATGCTTGATTTGCCTAAGAGTACGCCATACCAAGATATAATCCGAGTTTGGCGAGAACGCACAAGAAAATATGTGAAACCCGTCATCGTTGAATCGGGCCCTTGTAAGGAAAATATCATAATGGATGACGATGTCGATCTGTTCCAGTTTCCCGCTCCTCACTGGCAGAAGCTTGATGGAGGCAGATATATTGGGACCTTTCATGGAGTGGTGACGAAAGATCCGGACACGGGATGGCTGAATGTGGGTATGTATCGTCAGATGATCCATGATAGTAAAACCACCACCATGTCTGTGGCCAAGGGCCAGCATATCTGGTTCCATTGGAGGAAATATCGACCCAGGGGGAAAAACATGCCCCTCGCCGTTGCAATCGGTTGGGATCAGGTACTTCCCGCCGTTGCAGCCTCACCTGCTCCTACGGGAGTTGATGAATACGACATCATGGGGGCTCTGAGGCAGTCGCCCGTGGAGCTTGTAAAATGTGAAACCGCTGATCTTTACGTGCCGGCATCGAGTGAGATAGTGATTGAAGGGGAAGTCATCACGGACACTTCACAGTTTATAACCTGCGGGCCCTTTGGAGAGTTTACCGGACATTATGGTGGGACAAGCCTCAGGCCAAGATTCAACGTAAAATGCATAACTTTCAGGAACGATCCCATATTCCAAGGAACCTTAGAGGGAATGCCCATTAATGAAGATCACATCCTATGTTCCGTTAGTCATAGTGCCTGTATATGGGATCTCCTTGAGGAGAGGATGACAGGCATCACGGGTGTCAATAGTGATCCGAGTACCGCTTATGCAAACCTCATAGTTCAAATAAATAACAGTTACTACGGACAGGTCCATCAAGTTGCGGCCAATGTTTGGAGTTCGCACCTGTCCAATATGATGTGCAAGAATATTATTGTTTGCGATCAGGATGTGGATATTTTCGATTTGAACAGGGTTTTCTGGGCCCTTGGTTACAGAGTTGATCCTTCCAAGGATATTATCCAGTTCCCGGGATGGATAAGTCCTCTCGATCCGGTCGTACACCCCAAAGACAGGATAGGGCCGGGTGTAAACAAGGGGATAAGGCTGCTGATTGACGCGACAAAGCCTATTGAGAATCCCCGATCCGAAGAATATTTTGGAGAGAAATTTGCGGTCGTGGCATACCCTGATGATGAGACAATGGATAAGGTGAGGAAGGACTGGGCCAAGTACGATATCAAATAGAGGGAGATGTACGAATGCCGAAAATGGTATTTTGGGTAACAGAAGTTGATGAGAAAGACAACGATGTTGTGGGTAAAAAGTGCGCCAATCTGGGACAGATGGCAAAGCTTGCATTACCGGTACCGCCATGTTTTTTAATATCTATCGAGGCATGCAGTAAATTTATGTTTGAATCCAATGCTGCTAAGGAGATTCACCGTTACATCGGTGAATTGGGCGATCTAAAGAGCATGGGCGTTATGGAACTTGAAAGGGTGAGTCGTGATATCAGGAACATAATAAAAAACAAGGAGATATCCAGCGATCTGAAGGAACAGATAGTATCCAACTATCGCACATTGTGCAATAATGTGGGGGAGACTGATGTGGCGGTCTCTGTCAGATCATCCGGGGCAGAGAGCAGGCCGGGAATGTTTGCGACCTATTTCAACGCTAGAGGAGAAAACGAGGTTATCAAAAAAACCAAAGATGTCTGGGCAAGCGCATTTACCGCGAGAGCGCTTGCCTTCCGGATCAATAAAGAAATACCGATCGACGGGGATCGACTTGGGGTCGCCGTGGTCAAGATGGTGAATGCGAAAGCCGCAGGTGTCAGTTTCTCCATACATCCCGTTACGGGAGATCCATCGAAAATAATAATCGAGGCCACCTGGGGTTTGGGGGAAGGCGTGGTCAAAGGCACGGAAAGCGTTGACAGATTCGTGCTGGACAAGCAAACCCTTGAGGTGGAGAAAGAAATAGGCAGGAAGGAAAGGCAGATCATTGTAAGCGAACAAGGGATTAAGTGGGAAGACGTCTCGTCAGACAAACAGGAAATAGCTTGCCTCAACGATGATGAAATAACGCAGGTTGCC
>CAYTUL010000058.1:0-12534 GCA_964441135.1 uncultured Desulfobacteraceae bacterium
GCTTCCCACAAACTCGCACCCCGCCTTCTTGACATATGCGGTCAATTCAGGCACCTCGACCGATCTGCCGAAGCCGGAATCCGCTGTTAGATAGGCAAACCTCGGTTTCCTGTTTTCCTTCCAGCTTTCCAGAAACCAATCGACAAAGGCTGCCCCGTCATCCGAATAAATGGGGTAATAGGTGAACACGCTTTGGGGCGGCTTCAGGAGATAGGGCCCCGAGGCCATACTGGGGGCGCCCACATGGTCCTTAAACAGCCTGTCCTTTAAGGCCAGGACGATCGGTGTGCCCGATCCCCGGAATACCATCATCCCCTTGGCCTTGAGCTCCTCATAGATGGAGATTGCCTTCGGCGGCTTAAGTTCGTCATCCCGCCATAGGAGTTCCAGGGTTATATCGGCGGGAAATGTTACATCTCGCCAGGGGGCCATCTTTTTGGTCTCATTTACATACTTAACATAGTCCTCGTATCCGGCCAGAACCGCAGCCGTATCTTCCGCGTAGGGCCCGGTCAGTGCCATGGTCCCGCCTACGTATAACGTTTTTGCCGATACGGTGGGGGCGTAAAATCCCCCAATGACCGCCAGTACGATAAGGATGTGAATGGTTAGGGTCACTCTTTTTTTAGCCATTTTTCCCCTCCTTCTCTGTATGTGGTTTGTAGGTTAAGTGTGGAAATCAGGGGTTCAAAGGAATCGCATCACCCCCTTTCACTCGGATTCTTCGTGCGAAAAAGGCCACAGCTTGAAATAGGACCTGATAAGCTCCCATCGATGAAAAAGCCCCCTCGGTTCGAAGATAAGAAAAAGGATAATCACCAGACCCCGTACCATAAGGCCTAAGGAGGCCGCAGCCTGGGCCGCAACGGCAGGGAAAAGAGCCGCCAGCATGGGGCCCACGATTGTAACCAGTTCGTCCAAGAGTTTGAGGGACACGGCGCCTAAAATGGCCCCGGTCGTGCTGCCCATTCCGCCAACAATCAGCATGCCAAGGTACCACACCGAGTCCATAAAGGGGAAAAGGTCCACGGAGGCCCAGGCGTAATAATGAATCTGCAACACCCCGGCCAGACCGGCATAGACACATCCAATAAAAAATGCCTGGAGCTTATAGCTCCACAGGTTGATCCCCATGACTTCGGCGGCCAGATCGTTATCCCTGATCGCTACAAGCGCCCTTCCCGTGCGGGTCCTGACGATGTTGTGGGCCGTGTAGGTCGCCAGGCAGACAAATACCATGACAAGGTAGAAAAAACTGGTTTTGGACTGGAAGCTAAAACCTGCGAGTTTCGGTTCGGGAACGGCGAAACCATCGGCGCCGCCCGTGAGACTATAGAGCTGGAGGATCAGCCACACAATGATAAAATGGGCGGAAATGGTCGCCATAATGAGATAGAAGCCTTTGATCTTCAGGGAGGGCAGTCCGAAAATAAATCCCGCGATTCCCGCAGCCAGTGCTCCGCTTGGAAGGGTGGCCCAGAAGGGCCAGCCGAGCTTGACGCTCAAAATGGCCGAAGTATAACCTCCCACGGCCATAAAACCGACATGTCCTATGGAGATCTGACCGCAGAAACCTGTAAGGATGCTGAGCCCGTGGACGCTGACCACCGCGATGCCGATCAGGGTCATTATGGTCAGGATCCTGTCACTCAAAAAAAACGGGCTGGTGAAAAGAAGGATAAGAAAAACAAACAGGATTCCCCAGTGCTGTCCCCCACGGAGGATAGCTATGTCCTGGGCGTAGCTTTCATGAAAGGTCCCGGTGCGTGAACTCATGAGCTATATCCTTTCTATGGTTTCCAGCCCAAAGAGACCGTGGGGTTTGACGACTAACACAAGAATCATGACGATAAAGGGGAAGACCTGGGCAAGGCCGCCTCCGGGCAACAAGGGATCCAGGTAACCGGCGGCTATATTTTCCGATATGCCGAGTATGATCCCTGCGAAAATGGCACCGCCTATGGAGTTCACTCCACCAAGCAGGACGACCGCGAAGGCCTTCAGCCCGACTTCGGACAGGGACACCATGACGCCTGATACGCCTGCCAGGATAATCCCGCCGATAACCCCTACGACGCAAGCGATGACCCATGATACGGCATACACCGTGGTGGCCCGGATACCGAGACTCTGTACTACCTGAAGATCTTCTGCCGTGGCCCTCATGGCAAGACCGATCTTGGTGTAGCGGAATAGCAACATCAACAGGACGACCGCGATAATGGACACGATAAGCCCGATTAAAGATTCCGAGGGTATGGATATCCCCTTAATGCTTAAGGCCATGGTCGGCAGCACGCCGTGATAGGCCTTGTATTCGCCTCCCCAGAGCAGGGTCGCCAGGCCTTCCAACAGCGTGAGAAGGGCTATGGTCATCATGACAACGGCCAGTACGGGTTGACCTATGAGCGGCCGCAGGGTGAGGCGTTCGATCAACAATCCCATGATGACAGCAACGGCTATGGACAGGAGAAGACACGCCCATATGGGCAGGCCCAGGGGAACCAGGAACGTATAGCCGAGGTAGCCACCGATCATCACAAAATGTCCCTGAGCAATATTAAACGCATCGGAGCACTTAAGAATAATGACAAGGCCTATGGCGACAAGGGCATAGACCATGCCCAGGGAAAAACCGGTCACGACCAATTGTAAAAAAAAGCTCATGTCACAGCCCCTTAAATAGACCTGATTTGAATGGTTATTTTTTTTGATCCCCTTTTTCCGTCAGGGGAACCGATTTGATCCTCAATGGGTGCCTCAGGCTTGTCCTGATTGATGGCATCTATTAGATCGTGATAACGTTCTTTCAGAAATCCTCTTTTCAGCTTTCGGTTTCTTGTTAATTCACCGTCCTCGGGACTCAATGGCTTAGGCAGGTTCATGAATTTCTTTATTCTGAAGTCAGGGGATAAGTCTTGATTGATTCTTTCGATATCCGTCTTTGCCAGCTCATATACTTCGGGGGCCTGGGAAAGCTCCATGAAATTATTAAATGGCACCCTCCTCTGGCCGGCCCAACTGCTGACATTGTTATAGTCAATGATGATGATGGCTGCCGCGTATTTTTTCTCCGCGCTCGCCACAACCCAGGCGTCCATCACATAGGGACTGAATCTCAAACGGCTCTCGATAAACTGGGGAGCAACTTTTTCTCCATTAGAGATCTCCACCACGTCCTCCAATCTGTCCATGAATACGAGTTGACCGTCCTCCCTCACGAAACCGCCGTCCCCACTAAAAAACCATCCATCTTTGATGGCCTCTTCGGTTTTAACCGGATCCTTATAATATTCTTTGAACATCCCTTCCTGTCGATAGACGATTTCACCTTTATGCGTTATCTTTATTTGCGCTTCCTGATGAGGCCGCCCCGCCGTTTCAGGCCGTATATCATGATTCGCGGCTACGGTCAAAGGACCCCCTTCCGTTGATACGTAAAGGTTTTTGAGGGGAACGTTGAGGGCGTGATAGAATTTAAAGGCATCCGGGCTCAGCATGGATCCTGAACTGTAGCAGATCCGGGCATTGGACAGGCCGAGACTCTTTCTTAGCAGTCTCAACAGAAGGACATTGGCGAGGGAATAGAGCATCTTCTCTCCTAATCCCGCCTTCCCCCTTTCGTATCGCGAATCAGCCATTTTGTACCCGACGGGCATCAGCTTGCGAAAAACGAACCGCTTGATCGCGTCCGCGTTCAGGATCCGGGCCTGCACTGTTGAAGCCTGGCTCTCCCACAAACGCGCGCCGTAATATACGATACTCGGATCGGTTTCTTTGCTATCTCTTTGTTGTGTCTCCGGTGCTTCGGCGAAATTCAGGATACATCCCGAAAGCAAATGACATCCGATTCCCAGCCATTGTTCGGTCATCCAGGCGGGTGGGAGATAGGGAACGACGTTATCGGTCTCGTACCACGGATCGACACCTAAGAAGGCCTCCGAGCCTACCCTCATGGTTTCAAAGGTGTGGACAGCCCCCTTGGGTGCGTCTCCCGTTGTTCCCGAGGTATATACAATGGCACAGACGTCATCTGCCTTCCCCTCTTCTACATTCCGCTCAAATGTGCCCGGGTTCTCCTCTTCATATCCTTTTCCCAGTTGAATGACCTGCCTGTATCCAATTAAAAAATCGTCATCGTAATGTGCCAGGCCTTTATAGTTCCAGTATATAACCTTTTCAAGCAAAGGAAGCCCGTCTTTGATTTGCAAGAATTTATCTACCTGTTCCTGGTCTTCCACGATCGCGAATCTGACATCTGCATTCTCACTGATATACCTTATCTCGGCGGGATTGGAATCCGAATACAGGCCCACGGCCACTCCGTGAATGGAATGGGCCGCCAGCTCGGCGTAATACCATTCGGGGGCGTTATCCCCGATGATAAGGAGTTTGTCTTCCGGCTTGAAACCGAGGGCCAGCATACCAAGAGCCAGATCCTTCACACTCAGATAATACTCTTTCCAGGTATAGGATCGCCATATGCCATAATGCTTATGACGCATAGCCCTGTGATGATCGCCGTATTTTTCATAATTATATTTCAGTACCTTGGGCCAGGTATCCCCGTTATCGGTATAGTCCTGCTCGAACCCGCCGGTCATTTTCTCACGTCCTTTCATCACGCGAGCCACCTCTTCTTCCGCCGGTAGTGCTTTACATCACGATAACTCTTCCTGGATCCTTCCGAGGACAGTCCCATATAGAATTCCCGGATATCTTCATTGTCCTTTAAACTGTCAACCGGACCTCCCATAGCTACCCTTCCATTCTCTATCACATAACCGTAATCGGCGATTCCAAGGGCGGCCCGCACATTCTGCTCCACAAGGAGTATAGCCATCTTTTGTCCAACATTGATCCCTCTGATAATCTCATAGATCTCCTGCACAATCAACGGGGCAAGGCCAAGAGACGGCTCATCTAAAAGAATCAGTTTAGGGCGGGCCATGAGCGCCCTTCCTATAACTAGCATCTGCTGCTCACCGCCGGAAAGATACCCGCTTGTCTGCCGGCGTAGCCGTTTGATATAGGGAAAGTAATCAAAGACCATTTCCATATCCTTCTTGATAGCGGTCCGGTCTTTGCGGCTGTAGGCCCCGACCAACAGATTCTCCTCGACGCTGAGATGTTCGAGAACCCTCCTGCCCTCCATGACCTGGCTGATACCCATAACGGCAATATCTTCAGGGTCATATTTGTCGATCCTTTTTCCGTTAAAATCAATACTGCCGTCTGTAACCTCGCCCTCTTCGGTCTTTAACAATCCGGATATTGCCTTCAAGGTCGTTGTCTTTCCCCCGCCGTTCGCCCCCAAAAGGGCGACTATCCTTCCGTCTCCAACTTCGAGGGAAACGCCTCTTAAAACCTGAATCACATTCATGTAGACAACTTCAATATTATTTACCAGCAGCATTTGATTCCATTCGGTTACAGCTTTTCTTTTGATACTCGATCCTGAGGGCTTGCCTCCCCTAAATAGGCGCTGATTACTTTGGGATCGACCTGGATTTCATCCGGCGTGCCTTCTGCGATCTTTTGGCCAAAATCCAGTACGACAATCCTGTCTGCGAGGTCCATCACTACACCCATATCGTGCTCCACAAGGACAATACTGCGGATCCCGTCCCGCAGAACAGGTGTGTATGGATAGGTATCCCCCTGGCCTTCGTATATATCCAGAATAAACCGGGCGATGTCCTCTTTTTCCTCGGTGTTCATTCCTGCCATGGGTTCATCAAGAAGAAGGACCTTGGGCTCCAGTGCCAATGCCCTCCCTAATTCGACCCTCTTCTGCATCCCATAGGGCAGGACCCCAACCACCTTCTTTCGAATGGGCGCGATTTCCAGGAAGTCGATGATCTCCTCTGCGGTCTGGCGGTGCTCGATCTCCTCCTTGAGGGCCCAGCCGAAGTACAGGGCACCCGTGACGAAGGTCTGCTTCATGAGCACGTGCCGTGCAGCCATGATGTTATCTTGAGTGCTCAGGCCGGCGTATAGCTCGATATTCTGAAAAGTCCTCGCTATGCCGAGTTTGGCTAACTTATCGGGGCGCATTCGGGTAATCTTTTTCCCATTATAGTGAATGTCGCCTTTTTGTGGCTTATAGAATCCGTTGATACAGTTTAGAAGAGCGGTCTTACCGGCCCCATTGGGCCCGATGATGGC
The DNA here is from genome assembly GCA_964441135.1 of uncultured Desulfobacteraceae bacterium. Classification (GTDB taxonomy): domain Bacteria; phylum Desulfobacterota; class DSM-4660; order Desulfatiglandales; family HGW-15; genus CAYTUL01. The sequence goes on from CAYTUL010000058.1 coordinate 6,169, forward strand.
CAGTATTTCGTTATCCCGGACATCCATGCTCACATCATGAAGGGCGTTGACACCTCCAAAACTGAGACCAAGGTTATTGATTTGCAATTTAACTTGACTATCAATCTCCAACGGTCACATCCTCCTCAACAGGTAGACGATTCGTAATATAACTTTCACGGATCCTTGGGATGCTTTCTTCTTTTATTAGGATGTGTCGGGCGATCCTATTGATCGCAAAATGCTGCGTGTTTGATTTAGATGTCTGATCCGGTCATGGAAATTGTTTACAGGGATTTATTTCCATGTCTTGCTCGGACAATTATCAGTTATTCTAAGGCCTTTTCCGACTATGCCATGAAAAGCTCATGCATTTCAATGATTAAATCGAAATATTGCAGAAAGGGCTTGTTTGGTCTTACATATTATGTTAGACATTACATGTCAAGCCGTTATTTTGTGCCTTATCATTTTATCAGGTATATTGCTTCAGGAACAATCAAAGGAATGATCAATATGGCCAATTTCAAACCCATACGGCAATCCCGGGTTTCGGAACAGGTATTGGACCAGCTTAAGGAAGCAATCCTGTTGGGGAAATATAAATCCGGTGACAAACTCCCCTCGGAGCGTGAGCTGACCATGGAGTTTCAGGTAAGCCGGGGTGTGATCCGTGAGGCCATCCGTGCCCTGGAAATAACGGGGTTTATCGTGATCAGACAGGGACAAAACGGCGGCGCCTTTGTGACGGATCTCTCTTTCGATCATCTAGGCAACGCCTTTCTGGACCTTTTCCTCTCTGACAAGTTATCGATACCCGAACTTGCCCACGTCAGAAAATATATCGAGCCCGAAATAGCACGTCTTGCCGCGATACATAGCAATGACGAGGATAAAAAGCGTCTGCGGGAAGCAGAGGAATTGGAATATAAGCCACATCAAACCCCTATGGAGAGAGTGTTTTCTTTACAGAAAGTTCATTTGATATTGGCGGAGATCTGCGGGAACCATTTTTTTGAAGCCATCATGAAATCCATGCTCAGGCTGACAAGGGAAGTTCTATGGGCAGTGGAGCCGGACCTTGAACGGTTACACGATGTAGGAGAACATGCGGATATCCTCAACGCGGTTCTCAAAGGGGAATTCAATGCCGCCCGGTTGGCTATGAAAAGACATATGGGCAAATTCTACGACCTTCTCATCGAAATGGAGGAGATCTACCGGAAAAAATCGGCACAGGATAAGAATACGAGGGGCGGGTCATGAAAAAGTCCGTTTCGGGATTCCTGCTTGGCATCGCCCTGTTGTTGAGCCTCGCCCGGCCGGGTGTTGTCGCCCCGGCCGGGGATGCCTTTCCTTTCCATCCCGGGGAACGAATGGTTTTTGGGGTAAAGTGGGCCTTTATCCCTGCCGGTGAGGGAGTCCTTAAGGTCATGCCTATTGAACATGATAAGGGGATTTCGACCTATCATTTTGTGTTCACCGCGAAAACCAACGAGTTTATTGATCTCATCTATAAGGTCCGCGACAGGGTGGATTCATTCGTGGATACGGGCATGACCCACTCCCTACGATATGAGAAACATCATCAGGGCCGGTCAAAAAAAGAGATCACGGTCCGCTTTGACTGGAATAAAAGCCAGGCTCAATACTCCCTCTTTGACGAGAAGAGTGAAGCCATATCCGTCAGACCCGGGACGTTTGACCCGCTTTCGGTATTTTTTGCCTTCCGGCTGTATGATCCTGACACCCTGAAAGAGATCCGTATTCCCGTCAGCGACGGAAAGAAGTGTATCCTAGGAGGGGCCAAGATTATCAAGAGAGAAAATATTCGTGTGGCCGGCATTAATTATGATACCTTTTTGGTTGAACCGGAGCTTGAGCACATCGGCGGGGTGTTTAAAAAAAGTCCGAATGCAAAGCTTCGGATATGGGTAACGGCGGACTCCAGGCGTGTCCCTGTCAAGATCATGAGTGAGGTCATTGTAGGAAGCTTCACGGCGGAACTCATATCCTATGAAGCCGGTTCGATTCCAACCCCCTGAGACCCAGGAAAGCCTCTTCATACACCATAGATATCCTATCCCGTCATTAATTTGGCAAGGTGAGAGGGGAAATTCTCCCCGGAAAATGAAAACAAGGCAAGGGTTAATAAGCTGATATTGTTGTTAATAAATCATTACCATCTATCGCCATACCACGTGGCACATTAATTGCAAATATTTAAATTCAAGCTTGAACAGGAATCCACATGGATCGCATAGCCAGGGACCAGAAGGTGCGGAACTGCGAATCACGTGTCCTGAATTGAGTAACAACAATACGCGCCTTACCCATTAGAAGCCGATAGAAGCTATGGCCCCTGTGTCATGGCTTTTGTTTTTAAAGAATACCTTTCGAAGAAATTCCGGAGGAGAAAAATGAAGCAAAACGGTGTAAGGACATTGGCATATCATCTCAAAGAGGTGAAGGAAGGGAGGAGGCGTTTCGAAAACGCGTTTCAGGCCGTTGCAAGAATGATCCTTGAAAATAAAGAGATAATCGAAAAAGTGATCGTACACAGCAAGGGCACCTATGATTTTAAGCTTTTCAGAAAAGGCCGGAAGCACGTTATCGGAATGTTTGACGAGATAAACAGTTTCGTTTCATTTGTGAAAGATGCCGCCGAGAGGGGTTCTTCAAAGGAGATGGCATTCGTACTTGTAGGTGAACCCGGGAACGGCAAAACCTTCTTTGTGGATTATCTTTGTGCGGCCTACAGAAATTTTCTCGTTATGGAGGAGAATCGAAGGTACACCTTTAGCTTCAAAAACCTTGATAAATTGAATAGTTACGGCAAAATCCATCAAATCCAATCACAGACCTTTGAAGACCCGGTGATCCTCGCGATGAATATGTTTGAATCCAGGGATCAAAGCATGGCCTACCTGACGGATCAGATAGGATTTACCGATGAACAGGTCGAGACACTCTATGAAGATTTCAGATCCCTTGGAGCCTGCAGCGATTATATTCTGAATGATATTCAAAATTTCACGAACGGCGACATAAAGGAAACTATGAATTTTATTGAAGTGATGCCCGTTCCCCTTAGCGAGAGCCTTGGCACTGTGACCGGCAAATATTCCGCCAAGGATAAGATCACCTCCTCGGCCGTGGACCTCCTGGGAGAGGAATCCATTCAACGGCTGCTCCATATCTCGGATCAGAATAATCCCTACCGTTTTGACTTGCGAAGGGGGGCCCTAGCGCGGGTCGCCGGCGGCGGAATCCATTTCAGCGACGAAATATTCAAGAATAAGAAGGATCTTGTCCAGGTATATCTGGGTGTGATCCAGAATCGAAATATAGAGATTGACGGGTTTAGATGGCCTATCGACACCTTGATTATTGCGACGAGCAACAACTCCGAGTTCAATCGATTCTTAGCCGAAAAGGAAGAGGCTCCAATCGTTGACAGATGCAGGATCTGCTATGTGGCACATAATACCGATTACAGGCTCCAGGATCAATTGACAAGCTACTCTATCGGAAGTGAGTCAAAAACGACACTGACCAAAGAGCTCCTTCACCAGGATCCCAATCTGAATTACGCGGCCTCCGTGGCCGTCGTCCTTACAAGACTCCCCAGATCGGAAAAACTGACACCCGTTGAGACCATGAAACTTTCGGCAGGGGAAGTAGCGGGAGAAAAGGGCATAAAGACATTGGCCGAGGTTATAGACAATCTCAATCACGAACCGGATATCACCAAAAGATACGGGCAAAAGGGACTGGGCCAGAGGGATCTTGGAAGGGCAATCCAACTGCTTATGGAAACATCCGAGACCAACGAGGGAGGGTGCATGTTTGCCGAGGATGTCTTTAAGTCCCTTGAAAGAGTGATCCTTGACTATGTAACCGAAGCGGCTGACCGGAAGAAATATTTCGAGGACCTCAAGATCGCAAAAGGCCTTTATCGCGAAAGAATAATGACGGAGATGTTTAACGCGTATATGGACGAGCCCCATGCGATACGCAAAGATGTAATGAACTATGTGAACATGATCATAGGCATTGATGCCGAGAATCTGGGACCCGATAAGATGTGGAAATACAAGGATCCCCAGACAGGGGAACTCAAGGCCCTAAAGATCGATGAAAAGTATATTCAAAGCGTTGAAGAAAGGCTTGGTCTTAAGACGAAGGAACATTGTGAAACATTCAGGACCTCAATAAGAAAGATCTATGGACAGAAGATGTCCGTGGATTCGGGCTACGACTTCATGGATAATATTGAGCTTGTCAAGGCCGTTACCGAGGTCAGGCTGAAATCCGATATCGCCGGAGCGGGAAGCCTTATAGGTGCCCTCGCGAACCGAACAAATGATGAAAATCAAAAACTCTATGACCGCATGATCAATACAATGCTCACAAAACTCGGATATTGTAACACCTGTGCGCAGAAGACCATAGAGTATTTCTGCACACAGAATGATGAGAATTAGATGTATCCTGTTTGAACTCAGGGGTTTCCCCCAATCGGCCTCCGGCCAGGAGGGCCTAAGCTCCGGAGGGAGGGATGGAAAATTGGAATGATGGAATAGTGGGTTTCGGGCAATTGAGGAAATGATTTATAAGGATACGAAAAGCAGATCTCCCCTTACCGGGTCCATGGAGCTTGAATTTCGCCAGAGTTTTTATGACCGCACCGACCTTGACATTCTGCAGTCCGCCTCTCCCCCCAAGGCATCTCCTTTCTTGAGCTTTGGGTCCATCGATGAACTCTTAGAGCGTGACAAACAGCGCGTAAAGGACGGCTTCCCCGGAAAGATAAGGCTGGGAAGACTTGTAAAACCGGGAAGAGGGAAGAAGGACAAGATCATCATCGTCCCCACCACGGTTGAAGAGAAATTTTTGCACGATAACAGAGGTGAAGTTACCCCGAAAAAGGAAGACGCGTCCGGCGGCTCTGGGGATGGCGAGGAGGGAGAGGTCATCGGTGAAGAGCCCGTACACGGTGTTGATGGGGAGGGAGAGGGTGGAGCCGGACGGGGAGCCGGCGGGGAGCATGAGATAGAATCCAACGCCTATGACCTTGGAAGGATTTTAACGGAAAAATTCGAGCTACCGAATCTCAAAGATAAGGGGAAAAAACGATCGCTGACGAGATATACCTATGATCTCACGGATAAATATCACGGTGCGGGTCAGATCCTTGATAAAAAGGCGACACTGAGAAAGATCCTTGAAACAAATATCAATCTGCGTAATGTGTCCGAAAATGAACCGATTGACCCGACGAGTCTTCTTGTCTCACCCGCGGACAGGGTTTATCGCGTTCTATCTAAGGAAAAGGACTATGAATCTCAGGCCATGGTCTTTTTTTTAAGGGACTATTCCGGGTCCATGATGGGAAAGCCGACGGAAATGATTGTTAGCCAGCACGTCATGATATATAGCTGGCTCCTTTACCAGTACGAAAAACAGGTGGAAACCCGTTTTATACTCCATGACGAGGAGGCTAAGGAAGTCCAGGATTTCTATACATATTATAATTCGTCCGTCGCCGGAGGCACAAGAGTGGCTTCGGCCTTCAAGCTTGTGAATGAGATAGTCGAAAAAGAGAGTCTGGACAGAGATTACAACATCTATGTTTTCTATGGCACGGATGGGGATGACTGGGACTCCAACGGCTCAATCGCGATCCCTGAAATCAGCCTGATGTTGACTTACAGCAACAGGGTCGGCATCACCATTGCCAAGGGTTTTTCCCAGAGTGGGGCCTATGCGACGACTGTCGAGAGGTATCTGAAAAATTCTCAAATACTGGATGAATATCCTAAATTGATAAGAATGGACACGATCCAAGCGGATGACTCCGAAGAGCGACTGATTGAAGGAATAAGAAGAATAATATCCTGAGAGTATCAGAATAATGGAGCTAATCGACCAGCATACAAAAGGAATAATGGAGGGTTGCAAGGAGAGGGCACGGGAGGCCGGATTGAGATTTCAGGACGAGACACTCGAATATATTGTAACCAACAAGGATCTTTTAGAACTTGGTCCTAAAAATATGATCCCCACCCTGTATGACTACTGGGTCCACGATATCGAGGTGCTCAAGGAAAAAGGAAGATATGAGCTCTATCCTCATAACCCCTATGAAACCGTGATTAATACCCATCCTCCCATCTCCTTTTATAACGACAACAATCCGGATTGGCTGAATGTGATGATATTTTATCACGTCCTGGCGCATATCGATTTCTTTCAGAACAATATGATGTTCCGGAAGACATGGGATGACGATTTCGAAGGACAGGCACTTTCGGACAAACGCCTGATTGTAAGGCTTCGATCCGAAAAGGGTCGCGAGGTGGATTACGTGATAGAGTTTACAAA
>CAYTUL010000059.1:0-9136 GCA_964441135.1 uncultured Desulfobacteraceae bacterium
TGGGCCGGTTAAAGATATAGCGCAGCAGGACATCCGCCGCCGTAATAAACATCATCAGGGCGAGGACGCCTGCTGCCACATAATTGATGGTGCGTACGATAGGGTTTATCACCCTTTTTAAAGTATGGATGATCCTCTCGAGTCGCATTTTTGAATACTATGGTTCCGTTTTCACGAGTCGGAGAAGCTCATCAAGAAACGCTTGCCCCGGGAGTCCTTTTGCACTCACTCGTTTGACCCAGGCATCCCATAATGGTTTGCCCCCGACCTTCTGCCACCTGGCTAATTCCTCCGGGGTGAGAGTATAATTTATCAATTTATGGCCGGTCTTTGCCTCGTATTCCGCTATCTCTTTGTAGCCCGCATCATCCAGTGCATCGGAATAATTTTTGCCCAGCCACCTGCAGGCGTCATAACCGCATTCCTTATCGATGGCCTTCTGGGCGTCGGGGGGCAGGCTGTTCCACTTGTCCTTGTTCATAATAATGGCAAAGGGTGCCGTGGCAATAATTACGTTGGTCATGTATTTTCCCACCTCGTGGAAATTAAAGATCTCACAGGCTCCAATGGGCGTTAAGGTGCCGTCGAGGACACCTTTCTGCATGGCAAGGTAGACATCAGGAAATGGTACCAGGGTCGGAACAGCCCCCAAGGCCTTCATCGCGTCCGTCTGGGGCCCGCCTAAGGCCCTTATTTTCAAGCCTTTTATGTCCTCAAGGGTTTTGACCTGTTTTTTCGTGGTAAGCAACCGATAGAGACCGGCAGTGTAGTTTACGAGTACGTGCACATCCGCGTACTCCTTCTGAAACTCCGGAAATTTATTATAGAGTTTTCTCAAGATGCCGCTGGCCTGCTCCGCGTTCTTGAAAGGGATAAAGGGGAGTTGCATGATTTCGGTAAGGGGAGCCATGCCCGGCCAATAGCCCATGGCACACCAGGCCATATCGGCCACCCCGGTTTTTGCGGCATTCCATGCGTCCATTCCCTTGACCAGGGTCCCACCGAAATATCGCTCTATTTTTATCTGGTTGTTGGTGGCGGTTTCAAGTTTATCCAGCCATACGGCGTTCGCGTGGATTGTGCCGTAGGAAGTTGGAGGATTATGGTCGGTATAAACGAGGGTTATGACCTTGGCCTGTGCCGGGCCCGGAAGGCCCTCGAGAATAAAACCACCCGCGAAAAAAAGAATCGCTGAAATTAGTAAAAATTTCCTCATCTTCATTTTGTTCCCTCCTTTCTAAAAACCTTTGGTTATGTATTATAGGACTTATTTTCTAATAGATATCACCTCCTTAATATTATTTGTTAATGAAATATTATTTATGAAAAAGCTGTAATCATCTATCACTTACTGAGATGGTTGTCAATATATTAGAATGTGAAAGGAGCATAGCAATTCAATGGTCGACACTTGTGTAGGCTTGGGATTCTCAGAACCTTTCGCCGTCCGGTAAAAAACATAATCCGGGTCACCCTGGACTCGCATTTGGTATGAAATATGCAGCATATTGTTTATCCTCTTTCACCCTTAGCGCTCTATTTCATAAATTCTGTGACTCATTTTTAATATTGAATGACCAAGAAACATAACCCAATCCATGACCTCGTTCATCGAAGAAAAGAGATCTAAAATCCGGAGATTATTTCTATGTCCTTAAGAGAATTACTGGCGGAAGCACAGGGTAAATCAGAGTTTGTCATTGTCGTCGTCGCGGACGTCAGAGGCTTTTCCGAATTCAGCAAGCGTCATGAATCAACCGATATTGCCATGTTCATTAAACGTTTTTATATGAGATTGATGGATGATTATTTTTCAGAGGCGCGTTTCTTTAAGACAAAAGGCGATGGGATGCTGATGGCTTTTCCCTATTCCGAAAAAAACCTTCTGGAAACTGCGGGTTATGTCATTACCCAGTGTTTCAAATGCCTGGAGGAATTCCCGGGGATCTGCGCCGGTGATCCCATGATTAATTTCAAGACCCCTGAAAATATCGGGTTCGGCATAGCGAGGGGGACTGCATGCTGTCTGTATTCCAGGGATGAAATTATAGATTACTCCGGTCATCTTTTAAATCTCTGTTCCCGGCTCATGGACCTGGCCAGACCCAGCGGAATCATAATCGACGGACATTTTCTACTTGATATTATTCCTGAAAACTACCGGGGAGCCTTCCTGGAAAAGGAGATCTACATTCATGGTATAGCCGAAGAAAAGAGCTATAAAATATTCTATCTTAAGGACTACGTAAATATCTCCGAGGAATATTTGACGCCCTTGAAGGGAGAGCACTGGAACACCATACACAAACATTTTAAAATGGACGAGATGCGGAAACTCGGTAGTTTAAGGATTCACCTTTCTTCTTATATTAGACCGGGAAGTGAAATAAAAGTCACCATGATCCATCCAAAAATGAGCAAGAGAAAACAAGTTGCAGGGTACAATACATACAGGCAATTTAAAGAATTCGAATATAACGCCGATGCGGACGAACCAAAGGTGATTCTCCAGCTCCAGGAGGCCTATAAATATCTCTACAGGATAGGAGTCCAGAAGAATAAAACCATCCGTTTTAATATTCAATATGTGCCTGATCGTGTACCGCAATAGCAGAATCCTGCCCATCCGCCCTTGTTTGCCCCCACGGTCTTTGATGTCCTCCGGCTGATTTGAAGAATGCCCATCTTTGAGAAAAACCGCGAAAAAAACCGAAATTAAAAGAAATAGGCAAAAAAACCATAGCCTATTCCATATTCAACAACTCTTCTTTTACTGAAAACCAGCCGGAATCACAGAAAAAATTCTGTTTAAAAATTTTCTATTTTTTGCGGTAACTTATAGGGTCTTAAAGATTTTTCCCTGTGATTATTTTACCTTATCCGGCATACATTTCCGACCCCGTCAACGGTCCTATTTCCCTTCAACTCTCTTTGACAAGTGCCGCCCGGTTTTTAATAATGTATATGTTAAGGAGCCCAACACTAAGCGGTGAATCCCCCCGCCGGGCTCCTTTTTATTTCCTGCTCCTGGTTGTTCATTATGGGGATGGAATGGATGTTTCCGGATTCAATTCGCAATTGGGGATCTTCGATAATCCACGCGATCCGGTTTTTACGGGCCGGTGAACTACAATACATTATATGGTGCGCTCTAATATACATAAAAAATTCCATAGCCCTCAGGGAGTCCCCCTGTGTGTGAGACTTTTCCTGATTTTCATGGTATGGGGCCTAACCCCGGCATTCGCGGAAGATGCAGGCCCCCGCAGGGTATCCGTCAAACAGGCTTTTATCGACCATTATTTCAGCGGCACGGAATATCATCGAAAGGGTGATTTAAGCAGGGCTGAAACAGAGTACCTGAAGGCGAGGGGCCTTGATCCCGAAAACCCGGTAATCCTCAATCTGTTAGGCCGCCTGTATATGCAGAAGGGAGATCCTGAACGGGCGATTCGGATGCTCGAAGAGACCCTGAGGCATTGCAGCTCCGGAAAGCCGGTCCTACAGGCCCATTGGGCACTGGGAGACATCTACCTTTCGGAAAAGAGATATAAAAGGGCCCTGTCCGAATTCGAAGAGTGCCTTCGCCTGGATTTGCGTTCAAAAACTGAACGCCTAATCAAGTCCCGGATCAATACCTGTAAAACAGGATTAAATAATTAATTGATAACGTTCAAAGGTGTTTGCCCGGGATCTCTTGATTTGGAGGGCATACCGGATAACTAAATATAATGGTGGGCGTACTTCCGGATATGGTGCCCGTCCAGGACGTGAAACTGCCTGATCTTTTTGAGGGTAACCGGTGAAAAGACACCAATGGGCAGGTAGATGATCTTTTTCCCATGTCTTGCGGCCATGCTCAGGCACCATCCCGAAGGGGGTCTGTCCGCGACATAGACCACGTGTTTCTCGAGACAGTAGTCAATGGCGGCCATCAGCAGCCTTTCCGGCTTGTTCCTGGCCCCGTTGAAGTAAGGATCCTTCCATATGTCATAGACCCTCATGGGGGGATAGGTGAGCATGAACCCGCCATACTGGCACCTGCTGATACCGGGACCGTCCATGACCTCACCAGCAGGTGTGCTGTAAAAGGACATATCCGATTCCTGATCGTGTTCCCCGAGCCAGGTCACCCTCCATGGGAAGTGCTCCTTCCCCTCCCTGTCCGGAAAATCCGCCTCAAAAATAACGACAACCGAACCGACCTTTCCCCTTATGGGCCTGTTCTCCTTCACGTATATCTTCCCTTCCGGCAGTCCCCTGATGGTCTGTCTGATATCAAGGCCGTCCAGCATGGACGTCTCGAAAGGGACGATCCTGCTATACTCTTCGGATTTTATCTCAAGTGCGCGTTTTTTCAGATGCTGTCCATAGCCCTCGATAACGACATCCTCCGGCGGATAGGAGCAGATAGAGAGGCCTTTGAAGTCCTCTTTCCATTCCCCCGGCCTCTTTTCCTCTCTTTTTCTTTTTACGGGGACCGGAACCAGCCTTCTGCGGGAGGTTTTCAGGCTTCGATGAAACCGGATCCTCTTATGGTCGAGAAAGAGATCTTCTCCCTTCAGGCGAAGCACCGGTATACCCGGATCATCGGTCTGCCACGGATACTCGCTCCCCTTTTCCCAGACCTCATGGGCGAAGTTATCATCCGCAACCCCCCGCGCCGCCACGATCAGTTGAAAAAAATCCGGCACGAGATTCCTGGTAAGGAGGGCGTAGTTTCTGGCAAACTGGTTTAATATCCTTAATTGACCGGGCAGCAACTCTTCCTTGCTGTGCTTCCGATAGTTTTTGCCTGCGATCTCAATCAATTCCCTGTTCAGCCTTAACCTGTCCGGAGCTTCCATCCCCTTGCCGGACCTGTAGCGTTCATATTCGGCCGTTAAAAAGGGCATTTCCGTAAGGATCTCCCTGCTCGATTCCCGGTGAAGGTGGGACAGCCCCACACCATTTCTGCGTGTCCTCCCGATGACCTCGGTCTGAGGATGACCAAGCGCGTTCAGCAGTCCCGGAAGATGATACAGTCCACCCACGAACAGGACCTTCTCAGTCGTCGCCCTCAGTTTCTGCAGATGATAGGCCATGGTCTTTTCCCTTAGGCTGTCCTGAACCGTGCGGGAATCCGTCCTATGGGTGTGGAGATAGGCTTGGCAGAACATGAAGTGGCCGACTTTGGTAAGGGAATAGGGGTCCGGCATGGACGAACGGTCAAGGGGATATCCTTCGGAGTCACGGTCAATAAAATGAACGGGGATTTCATTGGTTAATGCCAGCCTTACGGCTTCCACCTGGCCGTCGGTCGGCTCTATCAGCAGGTACATGAAGGTGCCGTCGCTCTCCTCATAGTAAACGACCGAGATAAGGGGGAGCCTCCTTATTCCTTCTATAAACTTTTCCCTTAGTGTGGAAGGATATTCCACGGCCACTATATCGGGTTTGAACTCCTCAAACTGCCGCCTTACCTCAAGGGCGAATTCCATCCGGTTGTGCAGGATGGGTACAAAACGGATGTTCTTCCATTCGATACTGTTATTCCCCATCGGACTCTTCCATCACATCCTGAAAATATGCCGCAGCAGCAGGATCCAGTATCATGGCCGCGGACTCCATCATGTACTCGAAGATACGCTCTTTCCGGACCGTTGATGACATTCGTTCACCGCTTTCATATAGCCTTTTCAGGGCATATCGTGCTATATTTATACCGTCCCTTACCGAATATCTTTCATTGGCCTCATGAGAATCCTGGAGGAAATCCACAACATACTCTAAAATCTCTTCATCGGCAAAGGGCAGGTTTGCCTTCAGGATTCTGAGTTCCTCTTCCCGCTCCGGAAAATCGATAAGTATCTGGGGCTGCAGCCTTGAATGGATGTAATCGGGTAGTTCAAAGGTGCTGGCATCATCGTTCATGGTCGTGCATAGGCGGAAGTCGGAATGGGCCTTTATCTTGATACCGGCGACAATGGATTCCACGTAGCGCCTGCTGTCCATGAGGGGGGCCAAGGACGCCCAGCTCTTTTCACTCATCCTGTTTCCCTCGTCGATGACGGCGATTCCGCCCTTGATCATCGCGGAAACGATGGGGCTTGCCATGTACCGGACCTTGCCCGCCTCGGAAATCACGGGCGTGACGATCAGATCCTCCGGCCGCGTGTCCATGGTGGCCTGGAATAGATAAACGGGCCGGTTCAATGTGCGGCCCGCATGATAGGCAAGCGTCGTCTTTCCAACACCCGGTTTGCCTATCAGACGGGGATTAAGGGGCAGGTCCTCATCTCCTATTACCAACCAGGCGGCCAGGACCTGGGTAATCAACTCATCCTGCCCTACCCATACCATGGGGACTTCATCGGGCTGAGAGAGGAAGAGCTCGGTTCCTTCAATAATAACCTTCTCCATTCGAACATCTCCGTTAAAACTTATATTTTATAAACATAAACATCAGGTTACAGATTAGCAAGGATAGGCCCGGCGCCCGGCGCTGACCCGGAATCCACGGTCATTACCGCCGGCATGGAAATTTGATGGTGGATCTTAGGGTGGATGCCAACGTTCCGAGCTGCATTTATTATACCATAATCTCCAAAAGCAATGTAGTCTTAAAGTATCCGTTTTCGGGTGTCGGCTTTTAGGACAGGCGATTGACGGAAAGACAAATAAGGTGTAAGAACCGGTAACTAATGAAACCTCCATTGAAAAAAGAGGTCAGGGCCTATGGCGTGAGGGTCCTCCTCTCCCGGCACCCGGAAATCAGAAGGCTCAAGCGGCACAACACCCCGACCAGCCATGGGAACAAATTCTGGACAGCAAGCTGGCTTTTGATGGACTATTTCAAACGTAAAGGCCTGCGGGAAGGCTCCCGGGTTATGGAATTGGGGTGCGGTTGGGGATTGGCCGGAATATACTGTGCCAAAAGGCATGGGGCATTGGTAACCGGGGTTGATGTGGATTCGGACGTTTTTCCCTTCTTAAGGCTTCATGCGAAAATCAATCAGGTCGATATCACCTTTGAAAAAAGAAGTTTCAAGGCCCTGCGAGGCAGGGACCTCTGCAATATGGATGTCCTGATAGGCGCGGATATCTGTTTCTGGGACGACATGGCGGATACCCTGCGGAGGCTTATTCTCAGGGCCTTGCACTCAGGCGTCAGGCTGGTTCTGATATCCGACCCGGTAAGGTCCCCCTTTGAAGAGCTATGTAAACACTTTATGGATAACCCGGGTGTGGAGGTCTTAGACTGGAGTGTGAAGCGCCCCCGCTGGATTCAGGGTCAGATACTCAAGATCTCATCTTTTTAAAAAAATTGAGGTTTGGGAATCAATTCTTATATTAATAGTATCGATTATAATAAAACAATAACTTAATCGCTTTAATAGGAAGAAGACTTAATTAGGAATAGAAATAAATGTCCGAACACAACGAACATGCGCATCCGGATGGTGAACATCCGGATCACGGCCATGATCATGGGGGGCATGATCATGGCCATGATCTCCGGGCCATGTCCCATAAGCGGCTGTGGTGGGCCCTGGTTATCAACCTGGTTTTTCTAATTATAGAGGTTATCGGGGGCATCCTGACAAACTCCCTCGCCCTTTTGGCCGATGCAGGGCACATGCTGACCGATGTCGGGGCCCTCGGCCTCGCCATCTTTGTCGCCCACATGGCCAGAAGACCCGCCACCCCCGGCCGGACATTCGGTCTCTTGAGGGCCGAGGTCCTCGGGGCCTTCGTTAACGGGGCAACCCTTGTCCTGATCGTTGGATTCATCTTCTATGAGGCCTGGAAGAGATTGGGGCATGTCCAGAAAATCGACGGCCCCTTCATGCTTATTGTGGCCGCCCTTGGACTGCTGGCAAATATCGGAAGTGCCCTGATATTAGCCGAAGGACGGAAGGAAAACGTCAATGTCCGAGGGGCGTTCCTTCATATGGTAGCGGACGCCCTCGGGTCAATCGGTGCGATTATAGCAGGGGTCGTGATCTGGACGACCGGATGGTTTCCCATAGACTCTATCGCCAGTGTCGTGATCGGCCTGCTGATTCTATGGAGCAGTTGGGGATTTCTAAAACAGACCATGAACATCCTGCTGGAAGCGACACCGGAGAATATCGACTACCTGGAGGTGAAAAAGAGTCTGGAAGACATGGAACATATTGATGCGGTCCATGATCTCCATATCTGGACCATCACCTCTGGTATGCCGGTCCTCTCGGCCCATATATCTCTCTCATCATGCTGCTCCGGTACGTCCCACTGGCAGGATTGCCTGGGAAACGCCCAGACGCTCCTCAAGGAACGGTTCGGCATCGAGCACACCACCCTTCAGGTGGAACCAGGCGACTCGTCATGCGCCCAGGAGTGCATACTCACGGAAGAGGAAAAAGATGAGACAGGATAACACATTGATAAAATAAAAAAATCAAAGCATTAGACAGGATGACAGGATTGACAGGATAAAATCTTTTTATACTTTTTCTTAAATCCAGTGAATCCTGTTAATCCTGTCTTAAGTTTTTTTTTATCCAACCCAATACATCCTGTTATCCTATCTAAATGGTTTTGTATAATAGAACAGGATTTCCTAAAAAAATGGAATATCGTGAACTGACCGAAAAGATTATTGGGTGTGCATATCGTGTTTATAATAAAATGGGATTCGGATTTCTTGAGAGTGTATATGAGAAATGCATGTTGATAGAATTAAGGAAAGAGAATCTTCAGGCGGAATCACAAAAACCGATTACTGTCTGTTATGAAAATGAGATTGTAGGTGAATTTATCGCGGATATTATTGTCGATGATACCGTGATTTTGGAACTCAAATCGGTGAGGCACCTCCTTCAGGCCCATGAGGTGCAACTGGTTAATTACCTGGTCGCCACAGGAAAACCGGTAGGATTGATTATCAACTTCGGTAAAAAGAAGGTTGAAATTAAGAGAAAGATAAAATCATTGTAGACTGAATAGACAGGATAAACGGGATTTTAAAAATCTTGTCAATCCTGTTATCCTGTCTTAATTTTTTTGTCTTTGTATTAAATCCCGTTCATCCCATTATTCTTTCCAAAGGTTTTGGTCTTTGTTATTAATCCCGTTCATCCTGTTATCCTGTCTCATTGTTTTTGTCTTT
>CAYTUL010000059.1:9236-12488 GCA_964441135.1 uncultured Desulfobacteraceae bacterium
TTTTCCATTTCCTGTCAACCAGAACCACGGAGGTCTCGACCTGCCGTTCCGGGATGGTCCAGTAGGTTTTCAGGAGCCGGTCCTTCTCTTCCGGTGTGACCATGCGGAATCCATATTTTTCGTAGAACCGGATTGCCCATACGGCATCGGCCCAGGTGCCGATCAGGACCGGGCGGTCCGTGAGCTCCCGCAGTTTGGCTAACAATTTTCCGCCGATGCCCTGCCCTCTCCGGACCGTACGCACATAGGAGTGCCGGATAAGGGTGACGTCCTTCACATCCTGAATGCCCATGACCCCCACAAGCTCCCCCTTTT
The DNA here is from genome assembly GCA_964441135.1 of uncultured Desulfobacteraceae bacterium. GTDB lineage: Bacteria > Desulfobacterota > DSM-4660 > Desulfatiglandales > HGW-15 > CAYTUL01. The sequence goes on from CAYTUL010000059.1 coordinate 9,552, forward strand.
CCTCATATCCCCAGAACACGACCCCGGCATCGATCTCATGCCTGAGCTCCTCCCGGGGCATGTAGGGCTCCTTCCACCTGTCCCCGGGGATGATCCCCTTATAGGCCGTTGCCGCGTCATTGATTATGGAATAGATCGTCTCAAAGTCCCTCTCTTCACATCGCCGGATCATGACATTCCCTTATTTCAAAAAATTAGACAGGATGAACAGGATGGACAGGATTTATTATAAGCTTTCAGTGGTCAGCGGTCAGCTAAAAACAAGTCTTTATATATTACAACGTTGCCTGAAGTAAAATAATTTATTTGACAGGATGAACAGGATGGACAGGATAAAAACCTTTTTTGGTTTTAAAGATCCGGTCAATCCTGTTCATCCTGTCTGAAATGGTTTTGATAATATTTTGTAATCTTGGTTATCCTTTTATCCTGTCTGAGAGATAAAAGAAGGACTGGAGCACGTAAAGATCTCTTCCCGTTCAAGAAAGAGATGGAAAAGACTTTTGGAAGTCTATGGGTAGAAATATAAATCGACTCTGATGTGAGTTAACCCCAAAAATATTTGAGTTTTTCAATCCCATCCGCCGATCTTCTTTAATACTTATCTTCTCTTGGTGATAATAAGAAAATAATGATTTGATTATATTTTTTTGATATACAGTATGTCGAATTAAAAAAAGAGTCGATATTCCAAGTATATTCCTATCCACATTATTATCCTTTTATCAACATTTATTTAGGAGGGGGAGGTATGGGACACCTATAAAACATTACATCGGACATGTATTGTGAAAAAGATCTCCTGGGTTTTGAGCAGTATATCGACACCCTCGACAGAATGATTAGCGATAAGGACTTTAGAACCCCTTTCTGTATCGGCATATTCGGTAAATGGGGAAGCGGGAAGACAAGCTTTATGAGACTCCTTGAAAAGAGGTTGTCGGAGGACAAGAGTGATCCCCGTGCCATACCGGTCTGGTTTAACCCCTGGAGATATGAAAAAGAAGAGCATCTTATTATTCCATTTCTAAAAACCATAGAACACGAAATAGAGGGATATTTAAAAAAACAGAAGGGGATCGGGGGCGCAATATCAAAAAAGATTAAAGCCCCCGCACAGAAGATGGGATACGCATCAGCGGCCTTTGCCTATGGAATCAAAGCGGATTGCAAGTTAGGCGGTTTCGGGTTCTCCCTTGATCCCTCAAAAATGGTGTCACGGGAAGAAACATTGGCACAGCAGTGTATGGAAAACGCCACGAAACTATCGGAAGAATTGTCATCGACCTATTATGAAATCGTTGATGAGCTCCGGAGCGCGGTGGATGAAACGAAATTCAGGATTGTGGCCTTTATAGATGATCTGGACAGGTGCCTTCCGGACAAGGCTATTGAGTTATTAGAAGCCATAAAGCTCTTTTTAGATATCAAAGGTTATCTCTTTATCATTGGAGTGGATAGGGACGTGGTGAAGAAGGGGATCTCCTTTCATTACCGGTTCTTTGATCAGGAAAAGGAGGACGAGCAAAGAGAACGTATTATTTCACCGGAATACTATCTGGAGAAGATGATACAATTGCCGATTGAGCTTCCAAAGGTCGAAAGCGGCAGAAAGAGAACCTTTATTGAGTCCTTACTGGGAGATGCCGATGACTTTAAAGAGCACTCGGGTATCATTGAGATTGGAATCGGGGACAATCCAAGGACACTGAAACGGTTTATTAACCTCCTTGCCTTTACCGTTATGCACGCTGAGACCGTCAAAAATAACATTATCGATGGTAAAGTGTTGCCGGTGGAGAGTAATAACCATAAAGAATCCATTCAACAATACTTTGTTCCCCTTCTGTATATTAAATGGACGATCATCGTTTTCGCTTACCCGAGGATCCATAACGATATCAAGGATAACCCGAGAAGGCTGATTGAACTGCAGGAAGCCTCTCAAGACAGCGCAAAGACAGACGCTCCCGGAGAGGAAAAGGAAGAAAAATCCAAGATCCAGGTTCCCGACAGGCTTAAAAAAGTTCTCGCCGAAGGGGTCCGGTTCCCGAACGATCCCTGGCTGATAGAACGGTTCATCTATCTGACGGAATCAACAGTGGTCCAGGAAAAACAAATGGATACCGCCGGATATGGAACCCGGTATGAACCGGGCGACATGGTACTGGTCCCAAAGGGAAAATTCCTGTTTGGGGATGAAAAGATAGAGAAGGAGATAGACTACGACTTTTATATTGATGTCTTCCCCGTTACAAATAAGCAGTATAAAGAGTTTATCGATGAGACCGGATATGAGTTACCATACAAAGATGATGAAGATGCGAAACCCTATAACTGGGACAGGAATAAAAAAACGTATCCGGATGGGATGGCGGATCATCCCGTGGTCCTTGTTTCTCATAAGGATGCAGAAGCATTCTGCACGTGGAGGTCTAAAAAGGAAGGAAAAGAGATAAGACTTCCCATGGAAGAGGAGTGGGAAAAGGCCGCGAGGGGAGAGCGGGGCAGAATATATCCATGGGGAGATGAGTTCGATTATAAAAAACTCAACTGCGCGGATTATCATGTTCAAAAAATCTTAAAAGATTATCAGCAATGGGAAAAAGAGTTCAAGGAAGGTTTTTATTCACAGAATAAAGGTAAGGCGTTAACGAGCGAAGTTGGTCGATTTAAGGCCGGTGAAAGCCCCTATGGTTGCCAGGATATGGCCGGAAATGTCTGGGAGTGGATCGGTAGTTTTTACGATGATGATAAGGATACATATGTCTTGCGCGGCGGCTCGTGGGACAATACATCAGGTGACTGCCGGTGCGCCTTCCGCGGCAGCTTCGATCCCGACGACTGGAGCGACGATGTGGGATTTCGTTGCGCCAGGACTCTTACGCTTTAAGCTTTTAGCCTTTTACCCTTTGGTTTTACCGCCGAAGGCGGTCG
>CAYTUL010000060.1:0-12241 GCA_964441135.1 uncultured Desulfobacteraceae bacterium
GATCGAGAAGGGTGATTTTCGCTTGACCGAACCCCAGGTGATGATACCAACGGTCAAGAGGACCTGAATTTTTCACACAGGCCGGAAATCGAACCATCTGAAAGAGAATTGATGAAAAGCCACGAAGGCTCCTGTTCCCGGATGGGAAAGCGTTCCGACGTGGCTTTTTTTATGAAGGGGGGAACAGAAATCAGGGGAAACAAAAGGTGATCGGTGATGATTTTTTAGAGGGCAATTCAATAATACACCGGCTCGATCCAAGGGTCAGATTGGTTGTGGCGGGCCTGTTTTCCATTATCGTGGCGATTTCAGACCGTTTTCCCGCCCTGGTAACGTCTTTTTTTATGGCCCTGATCCTCGTGATCCTCGCGGATCTCCCCTTTAAAAAAGTCGGTACAAGGCTTCTCTTTATCAATATACTGATCTTCCTGATCTGGCTCGTTCTTCCCTTTACCTTCGGAGGAGAGACACTGTTCAGCCTGGGCCCGCTGAATGCCACAAAGGAGGGAATCACCTATTGCGCCCGGATAACGATTAAATCCAATTCGATCATTCTGACCCTGATGGCCCTTCTTTCGACGATGCCGATCCACACAATGGGGAAGGCCATGAGGATGTTGTATGTCCCGGGAAAAATGGTCCATCTGTTACTGTTTACCTATCGTTACATCCATGCAATTCACAGAGAATACGGGCGTCTAATGAACACGATCAAGATCAGGGGTTTTCAACCCGGTACGACCATGCACACCTATAGAACTTTCGCCCACCTCATTGGTGTGCTACTCGTAAGAAGCTATGATCGCGGGGAGAGGGTTCATGCCGCCATGTTGTGCAGGGGGTTCAGGGGAAAGTATTATGACCTCACCGAATTAGCGATGAAACCTGCCGACCTCATCATGATGGCACTCATGCTTTTGGCCCTTTCCGGTATAGGAGTACTGCAATGGACGAAAATAATTTATTGATAAACGTAGATAATATATCATTCGCTTATCCCGGTGGCAGGCCGGTTCTGAAGAATGTCAGTCTTCAGCTTCATGAAAACGAGAGAATCGGACTGATAGGGCCCAACGGCAGCGGAAAGACGACGCTCTTCCATATTATCATGGGACTCCTCAAGCCGACCTCGGGGAATGTGGAAATCTTCGGGAAAAAAGTAAGGGATGAGAAGGATTTCAGACCCGTCCGACAGGCTATCGGCCTGCTGTTTCAGGAGGCCGATGACCAGTTGTTCAGCCCCACGGTGATCGACGATGTGGCCTTCGGTCCTCTAAATCAGGGCAAGACCATCAGGGAAGCCAGAAATATCGCGGAAGAGACCCTGGCCTCCCTCGGCCTGGAAGGTTTTGAAGACAGGGTCACCTACAAATTGTCGGGAGGTGAGAAAAAGTTGGTGTCCCTCGCCACCGTCCTTGCCATGAAACCGAGGATCCTGCTCCTGGATGAACCCACAACGGGACTCGATTCGGATACCACGAAAAAAATCATAGAGACCCTTCTTGGAATTGATATCTCTTATATTTTTATCTCACATAACCTGGATTTCATCGACAGGACGACGGATAAGATCTGTGGGATGGCCCATGGCGGGATTTTCCTTGAAAAGGATAAAGTACCCCATACCCATATTCATTCACACGGGTATGGCCAGTTGCCCCATTCCCATTCAGAACAACATTTTTCAATCAAGGAGTGACCCGGGGTGCCCGCCCGTCAAAGTCTTGTTATGATATTCAAACTTCCGGTTTGCCGGTTTGAGGCGGGGCTTCGATAGTATGTGGGCTTACACTTTGAACCTTCCGACCATTCCCTTTAATTTTTCCGCTAACTTACTCAGTTCCTCGGCATTCAGATTTACCTGGGAACTGCTGTTGGATATCTCAATGGTTCCCTGATTCGCCTCACTTATATCCTTCGCTATTTCACCCGCAACGGCGGTACTCTGGGCCACATTCTCGTTTACTTCCTGAATCCCTGAAGAAGCCTGGGAGACATTATTCGCAATCTCCCTCGCCGTAACCGATTGCTCTTCCACGGAGGCGGCGATGGACGCCACGATTTCATTGACTTCATCGATGACCTTTGTAATCTGTTCTATCTCGGTCACTGTCCCGGCCGTGGAATTCTGAATGCTGTCGATTTTCCCTTTTATTTCCTGGGTCGCTTCGGCCGTCTGCCGGGCCAGTTCTTTGATTTCATTGGCCACCACGGCGAATCCCTTGCCAGACTCCCCGGCCCGGGCCGCTTCTATGGTGGCATTGAGGGCTAAAAGGTTGGTTTGTTCGGATATCTCCGTTATGGTCTCCGTTACTTTATTTATTTCCAGAGCATCCTGACCCAGTTCTCCAACCCTGTCCGAAGCGCTTTTTACCTTGTTCACCGCTTCAATGGATATGGTACGCCCCTTTTCCGAGTTTTGCGCGATCTCGTTGATTGTGGACGTCATCTCTTCGATGGAAGCCGCCACCAGATTCACATTCGTCGCCGTTTGTTCCATCGCTGCGGACACGGAATTCATATTGGAACTCATTTCCTCTGATGAAGAGGCAACGGCGTTCGATTTTTCGGACATATTCCCGGCACCCACAGTCATCTGGTTGGAAAGACCCGACAGATTGGCCGCAGACGAATTTAAGGTATCGGCATTTCCGGCAATTTCCTTGATTATCGCCTGGAGTTTTTCCATGAAGGTGTTAAACCATTTGGACAGGTCGCCTATTTCGTCCTTCCTTATGATCTCGAGCCTGGCGGTGAGATCCCCTTCCCCTTCAGCGATATCCCTGAACCTGTTGACGATGCGTTTTATGGGCTTTGTAATGGAGGCAGACAGAAACCATGTGATGGGCACGATGATGAGCAGAGAAACAACGGTGGTGAGGGCCATGTACAGGATCATTTTCCGGCTGTTCTTTTCCGATTCCCCCCGAAGTTTTTGGACCCGAGCACCTGATTCCTGCTCCATGGCCTTGATGTTCCTGTCGGATTGGGATTGAATTTCCTGATTATTTTTTTCAGATATCTCCTTGATGTTCGTGGTATTTTTGGCCGATTCTTCGCGCATAAGCCCTATTCGTTCCATCAACTCTCCTTCAGAATAGAGAATACTAACGGCCCCTAACCACTTTCCGTTCCCCGATACTGGAAAAAGCCCTTCAAAATAGGCCTTATCCGCCACCTTTATCTCCCTTTCAAGGCTTCCCTCCTGATTGAAGATATTACCCGAAGTAACACCCTGTAGACTCGCCACGGCATCCGCATCAAGCGTAGTATAGGAATCCAAGATACCCGCGCTGAATTTGGAACCGGCAAAGACATTGATCTCCATACCGATTAATTTGGAGGTCATATTGAGAAAATTCTTATCCAGGGGCGAGGCAACACGAATCAGCCCGACCTGAACGAATTTGTTTTCATTGGTATCTATGTCGAAAACCTTTTCCATCACGGGGGCCCAGGCTTCGATCCAAAGGAGCCCGCCGAATTCCGTTACTCCATAACCCGATTCCGCCGGAATCGGGGCGGGGAGCTTAAACAGGATGTCCGGAGCGGTTTTTACATCGGCATATTCCCCTATTCCTTCTGAAGACGACAGGGATTCCCTGAATAATTTACCGCTGCGGTCGGCGGCATAGACCAGGTGAATTTTATCACCCTTTGTCTGGAGCGTACAGTACCATTCTCCCTCTAAATCATAGAGGATCATCTTGGGAATCTGATTGATCAAAGCAACCCTGTAAAGCTCCCGGAGGGTTTCCTCCTTATTGCTTCCAAGAACGGCCTGAAGGAATTCAACATTTTTATCCCTGTTGTATTTTTTCAAAAGTTTGCCATAGAGCGCATCGGTTCCCACCTGGCCGACAACGGCCTTGAGGGAATCGGCCTTCATATTGACAACGTGTTCCACGACAGTGCCGGCCTGCCTTACCCACCGGGCGGCCACCTTCTTCTCATCCTGGATCCTGCCGGCAATCAACTTCTCATCCTGATCCATTTTATCTTGAACCGTGATCTTATCCTGTTCTACCCTCATCCTGACCATTTCACGATTCTGATCGATCCTCTCTTGTATCGCCTTTTTATCATCAAGGATTCTCTGATCCAGGATTTGACTGTTCTGATGCCGGACAATGAAATAGGCTATGCCCATGGCGAGAATCACGCAGAGGAGTGATAGGCCGACATTATTTAAAATCATTCGTGTCTTAATGCTCGTTTGAAACATGATAATTCGCCTCCAAATGCAAATCGTGTCATATCCCTTCTTGAATTACGGGATATGCAACCTGTTAATAATAATGAATAAAAAGACCCGAATTCGTTTTTATTCAAAAATAATTGATTTATGGATGGGCACCAATCCGCGATTATGCGATTTTATCATGACTTTCATGCATGACTCATTTTTAAGCAGGAATTATGCCAAAGGGATTTTGCAGATTTGTTTTGTAACTATTCCAGGCAACTAACCCCCGTATCTTATTAAATCCCTGTGAAATCTTTATATAAGTCTTAGCCGCACCCTTTAAATATGTCATATTTTTGACAAGCAGTGACATAATATTGAATAAGTAGACAAGGAATTTCCTATAGATAAGAAGATCCCGGTAACTTCTCAATAAATCCGGGCATATTTAAATAATGCAACATTCCGGAAAATCCCTGGATTCCTGCTTTCGCAGGAATGACAACATCTTACTGGCAATGTCATTCCGCCGTAGGCCGGAATCCAGTTATGTTTGCCCGGACTTATTGAGAAGCTACGATCCCGGGCTATTTTACGGAATGGAAAATATGCCCTTGACATTAATCCGGAACCTGAGTATATTGAGAATCATTTGCAATAAGCTTTTAGGAAAGATTGGGACAATATGTTTGAAAATATCATTGTATTCATAATCATTTTTATCGCGCTCTTCTTTATCGGAAAGAAGATTTACAAGACATTCTCCGGCAAAAATCCCGGATGCGGGTGCGGGTGCGGATTGGAAGACTGTCCGGCTAAGATGTGTGCAGAAAAAACATTGAAACGGGAGTGAGGTTTATATGAAAAAGATTATCAGGATGAGGGAGATGGCGAACAATCAGGGGGGTATTATCAGGAAAGTAACATCCGGCGGAGAGATGGGCAGGAGGATCAGGGAGATGGGCCTCGTGGCGGATACGCCCATCTGGATCCAGGGCCGGGCGCCCCTCAGGGACCCGGTTGCCATAAAACTGAGGGATTTTACCCTGACCCTGAGAAACAACGAAGCGGATCATATCCTTGTTGAAGTGGAAGATTCAAAAGCGGGAGAGGTATGAACGGGCGCATTACCATAGCCCTTTCCGGTAACCCGAATTCAGGGAAAACCACCCTGTTCAATGCCATCACCGGTGCCAGGCAGCATATCGCCAATTATCCCGGAGTAACCGTGGAAAAGAAATCCGGAAAGGTTATTCATGACGGTCATGAAATCAGAGTCGTGGATCTCCCCGGGACCTATTCCCTCACAGCCTACTCCCTCGAAGAGATCGTCGCGCGGGACTTTTTAGTCAACGAAAGGCCTGACCTCGTTGTGGATATCGTGGACGCCTCGAATCTGGACAGGAATCTTTACCTCGCCCTGCAGTTCAAGGAGTTGGGGGTTCCCCTAATCATAGCCCTCAACATGATGGATGTGGCAGGGAGCAGGGGGATTATCGTCGATCATGAAGAGCTCTCTCTGCTGTTCGGGACACCGGTCGTCCCCATGGTGGCGAGATCCCATAAGGGAATTCAGGAATTATTGGATGAGGTGGTCTCCTACGCATCGAAGAAGAAGGAATGGCAACCTGAATTCATATCCTATGGAATGGACATCGATCAGGGGATCACGGAAATAGAAGATCTTATTAACAGGGAAGACGGCCTCGATGAAAAATATCCCCCAAAGTGGCTGGCTCTAAAGTGTATGGAAGGGGATCAAGCGGTCATCGAAAATTTAAAAAAATATGAAGCCCTGAGCCGCAAGATAGGTACGATCTACGATGGTACGTTAAAACACATCAAGATCACCCTGGAGGATGAACCAGAAGGGATCATAGCCGATCATCGTTATGGATATATAACCGGCATCACAAAAAAAACGGTTAAAAGGAAGATCGAGTCCCGCCTGAATAGTTCCGACAGGATAGACCAGGTCCTGACCAATCGGATTATAGGTCCGATCATCATGATAGTCATACTCTACGGCATCTATGAGTTCACTTTTTGGGCGAGCGATACTCCGGTTGCCTGGCTTGAATCCATGTTCGGATGGATTAAATATATCGTTTCCTTAATAATACCGGAAGGGTACCTGCACTCTTTGCTTGTTTCAGGAATCATAGACGGCGTTGGAGGGGTCCTGAGTTTTATCCCCTTGATCATGTTTATGTTTTTCGCTATCGCGATCATGGAAGATTCGGGCTATATGGCAAGGGTGGCATATATGTTGGACAGAATAATGCGCTGGTTCGGTCTTCACGGCAATTCGGTCATGGCGCTGGTGGTGAGCGGGGGAATTTCCGGGGGTTGCGCCGTACCCGGGGTAATGGCCGCAAGAACCCTCCGGGATCCGAGAGAGCGAATTGCGACCCTTCTTGTGGTCCCCTTCATGAACTGCGGGGCAAAACTACCGGTTTTTGGAATGATCATCGCCGCCTTTTTTGCTAAAAACCAGGCCAGGATGATGTTCATTTTTACGCTGCTTTCCTGGTCCTTTGCACTCTTCGCGGCGAAATTCATAAGAGCGACGGTATTACGGGGCCCAAAAACACCCTTCGTCATGGAACTTCCGCCCTATCGTGCCCCCACATTTAAGGGTATCCTGATTCATACCTGGGAGAGGACATGGCAGTACATAAAAAAGGCTGGCACGGTTATCCTGGGGATGTCCATCATCCTCTGGGCAATGATGACCTTTCCGGGTCTGAATAAGTCCCAGATCGCCCTCTACGAAAATCAGCGGGATAGGGCGCGTTCTTCCTTCCTGTCATCCGGGGAGGTCCGGAAATGGATAAAGGACGACAAAGCCCTGACGGAGCTCGATAAGCTCTATGAACAATACGGGGAGGCCCTGGATAAGGGCGAAGGGGATACCGGGACATTGAGGAATGATCCGCTTTTTCCAATCGTTCAGGCGGTATTTTCGATGAAAAGAGGTGAAGATTCCGGTGAACGATATCAGGAAATCGCGTCCGCCTATTCGGGATACAGGGAGAAGCTTTTCCTTATAAATGGTGAGGAACAGATGACGGCCTTGAAAGAGACCGTTGCCGGAAGAATCGGGCAGGCCCTCGAGACCGTCTCGAAGAGTATCGGATTTGACTATCGGACCAATATTGCCCTGGTGGGCGGGTTCGTAGCCAAGGAGGTAATCGTTTCCACCCTTGGAACCGCTTACTCCTTGGGAGAAGAAGGGATTGAGGAAGGTCGTTCCCTCCCGGAAAGGCTCAGAAAGGACCCCGGCTGGAGCCCTCTGGTGGCCTTTTCCCTCGTCCTCTTCATAATGCTGTACGTACCCTGTTTTGTGACGGTTATTAGTATTGCCAGAGAGAGCTCCTGGACATGGGCCGGGTTCTCGATCGCCTTCAACCTGATTATGGCCTATCTTATTACCTTCATTGTCTACCAGACGGGGTCCCTGTTGGGTATAGGGACTTGAATTTCCCCGGGGATCTGTTTGCATTCTGAATAAAATAATGTATGATACAATCCTTTCTATGATGACTCCCTAGTATCCTGCGGGAAATGATGAACTACATATGATTAGCCTACTAATGAAGGAAAAAGCATGGAGAGAATTCCAATCACAAAGGAAGGGCTTGAAAGAGTCAAGACCGAGCTTGACCGTATAAAGAGTGTCGAAAGGCCCCAAAACATTCGTGCCATAGAAGAGGCAAGGGCCCACGGGGACCTGAGCGAAAACGCGGAATATCATGCGGCCAAAGAGAGACAGTCTTTTCTCGAAGGCAAGATCACGGAACTGGAAGAAGTGATCGGCAAGGCCGAGGTCATTGAAGTCAAAGCCGGTCCTGAGGAAAGGGTCGTGTTCGGAAAGAACGTCTTGCTGTACAACCTTGAGACCGAGGAAGAAGTAAGATATCAATTACTCGGCCCCTATGAGTCAGACCCTGAAAAGGGGAAAATATCGGTCCATTCCCCCCTGGGACAGGCCCTGATAGGAAGAGAGATCGGGGACGAGATCAAGGTAAAGACCCCGGGCGGCCTTCAGGAATTTGAGGTCCTTGAGATCGATTGACGTGCATCCGGGGGACCGGTGCTTTTCCCGTGCACGGTTCTGAGAATTGATAGCGTGTATTCGGGATATCCTGTCTCCGGAGGGGCACTGGATAGGAGAACAGATGGAAAAGATATCCGCTGACAAGATGGTGACCCTGGAGTATTCGATGAAAACCCATCTAACTGACGGCACGGTTAAAGATCATCCCTTAGAGCGCATACGCTTTATATTTGGCGTCGACCGTCAGGTGCTTTCCCTTGAAAAGGCCCTCGAAGGATGTCATGTGGGGAAGAAGCTGCACCTCAGGATCCCGGCCTCGGAAATCTACGGGGAACATGACGCGGAATTGATCCGGGAAATCCCCAAGAAGGGGCTGATCAAGCAGAGGATAAAGGAGGGGCAGTATTATCGCCAGATGAAAAAGGGGATGCTGATCTCCTTCAAGATATTGGAGATAAGACCCGGCACGGTGCTGGTGGATCTCAATAAGCCCATGGCAGGCATCTGGATCTCGATGGATCTCGAAATCATCGAGATAAGGGACGCGACAAAAAGGGAAATAGACGAGGCCCTGGAGTCCCAGGTGAAAAGAAGTATCGGGTGCGGTTAAAACAGGGATTTCCCCATGACACAAAGGATCTTCATACACGGGCTGGAGAGCAGCAACCGGGGAACAAAGGCTGTCTTTTTTAGAGCACGCTATCCGCACATGGTCATACCCAATTTCACGGGCGATCTTCAGGAGAGGATGGATAAGTTAGAGGATATCCTATCGGACAGTTCCGGTATAAGACTGGTTGGTTCCAGCTTCGGAGGCCTGATGGCCTCTATCTTCGCCATGCGGCACCAACCGAGGGTGGACAGGCTGATACTGTTAGCCCCGGCAATTCACAGGATAGAGACTGCTCCCTATCCGGTATCGGAGGTAACCATACCTGTCCGAATATATCATGGCACCCGGGATGAGGTAATCCCGATAGAGGACGTTAAACGGAACGCCGTCACGTTTTTCCGCGACCTCACATTCAATGTGGTAGACGATGATCACTTCCTCCACAATACATTCAAGACTATCGATTGGGAAAGGTTTTTATAACTCGGTTCCAGTGTTTGGTATTGGACTGTCTCTGGCAGGGGTCAGGAAGTAGCGGGTACCGGTTCAACCCCGGCAGTGTCTTTTTATATCAGCAGCTTAATGGAGGGAATAATGGATGATAACTATCTGGAATGGTTGTGGGAGAAACAGGGAGAGAAGTGTATAAAGGCGTTAAAAAAACATGATTTTGACGCCCATTTTGCGGTTGATGTTGAGGAGGCGCGGAAGCTCATTCTTGATATGGTCTCCGGCTATGACTCCTTCGGCTTCGCGGGCTCCTACACTACGAGGGCCCTGGGTATCCTTGAGGAGCTCGCCCGTTTGGGTAAGGTCATTTTTGATCACTGGAAGGAAGGTTTAACCAGAGAGGAAGACCTGACTATTCGTTTGGAGCAGGGACGTTGCGACTGCTTTTTCTGCAGCGCAAACGCTATCTCGGCTACGGGAGAGATCGTGAATATCGACGGGGTCGGTAATCGGACCAACGCGATGACATTCGGGACGAAAAAAGTGTTTATCGTCGCCGGGATGAACAAGGTGAGACCCAATCTGGAATCCGCCTTGAGAAGGGTCATGGAGGTCGCCGCCCCCATGCGTGCGAAGAGCGTGGGAGTGAATACGCCCTGCGCGGAAACGGGGATCTGCAATGACTGCAATGCTCCCCAGAGGATCTGCCGTGTCACCACCATACTCCACCGAAGGCCCATGATGACCGATGTGTCCGTGGTTCTCATCAACCAGGCCCTGGGATTTTGAAGCTTCTGAGGGCGGGGCCGACCCTAATAAACCGGTGTGAAATACATGTTTTCCATGAAGCGCAAGCAATAGATAATGGATACTTTAACACGGAAAAGAATCAGTAAAGCTCTTCTCCTCGTCCTTTCGGTTTTTGCCATCGGTACCGCCGGCTTCTATCTCCTTCTGGATCATCTTTCTTTTATCGATTCCCTGTACCTGACCATTATTACCCTGACGACCGTGGGTTACGGGGACATCACCCCGCACACCAATATGCCCCCGGATGGAAATCCCTATGTTATTAAGCTCTTTACGGTATTCATTATCCTCTTCGGCATGGGATCCGTTCTTTATGTGCTGAGTGTTTTGACCGAGTATCTCGTCTCCGGGGATCTGGCGCGGAAAAGGGATGAAAAAAGAATGGGCAAGCTCATATCATCCCTCAGGGATCATTATATTCTATGCGGCGGGGGAAGGGCGGGTTTCTATATGATGCAGGAATTGGAAAAGACCTTGCGTCCCTTTGTACTCATTGAAAAATCGGAGGAGCGGGTCAGGGAACTGCTGACGGAGTTCAGTGATCTCCTGTATATTCAGGGCGACGCGACCCAGGATGAAGTCATGGATCAGGCCGGGCTTGCACGTGCTTCAGGTGTCATAGCGGCCCTTCCTGATGAAAAGGACAACCTGTTCATTGTCATGTCCATAGGCCAGAAGAGAAAGGAGTCCGGTCATCCCTTCAGGATTGCCGCAAAGGTGGAGCATCTTAGAAAAATGGCGCCAAAGATGAAAAGCGCCGGTGCCGAATGCATTATTTCTCCGGAACGCATAAGCAGCAGAAGAATGATATCGGAGATGTTCAGGCCCTCTGTAACCGGCTTCCTGGACCGCATGCTCTATGATGAACGGGCCGTTATCCGGGTTGAAGAGGTCACGGTCGCGCCCGGTTCGGATCTGGCCGGAAAAACCCTCGGGGAAGCCCGGATCCCGGACAGGACAGGACTCCTTATTATTGCCCTCCGAAAAGGGGGGACAGGCGGGTTCATTTTGAATCCCGGCCCCGAACAGGCGATCGATCCGGATGATGTCCTGATTGTTATCGGGGCAATGGATAGGGTTCTCACCCTGAGAAAACTTGCCGGAAAAAATGAGGGATGGCTGTGAACGGGGAAAATAAGGAATTCAAAGATCACATTATTATCTGCGGCCTGGGTGCAACGGCAAGGCAGATTATCGAAATCCTTGAATCGTCACGCGACACATCCTCCAGCGGGGCCTTCCGGACAGGCAGTTTCAGTTTCAGTTTTCGGGACTATCTTGTGATCGACAGCTCCCGCGACATGATTGACAGCATGCTCATTAAATGGCCGGACATGCATTTTCTGGTGGGGGATGCCACGGATGATGATATCCTCGAAAAGGCCTCCATCGAAAAGGCCTATGGTATTTTCCCGGTGCTGTCCAGTGAAAAGGATAACCTGTACATCACCATGGCAGCGCGGCAATTCAATCCCCGGATCAGAATCGTCGCACGAACGGCCGACGTCGCGAATATCGGTAAAAAACTCTTCAAAGGTGGCGCCAGTTCCGTGGTCTCACCCAACCTCTTAGGGGGGCTGCGACTTATATCGGAAATCGCCCGTCCCCACGCCACGGATTTTCTTGACGAACTGCTTCATGTCGCCAATACCCATGTGCAGATAGAAGAGATCCTGGTCTCCGGGGATTCGTCCTTAGCCGGTCTCACATTGAAGAAGGCGGACCTGCCGGGGAGATGCGGCTTACATATTATCGCAATGAAAAAACGCGGCGACCCGTTCTACACCTATAACCCGTCCGCCGACGATCCTGTTGAGCGGGGCGACACCGTGGTTGTCCTGGGCTACTGGGATCAGATTGAGGAATTGAGGAAGCTTATCACACCTTAATCCCTTTTCGTTATTACATGAAAGCTCCGCAATTCTTGCCAGGTCTTTGATGGCCTGTTTAAGACCTATTATCAGGATCCAACAACATTTTTGAATTATGAAACCGTGTTCATCGAATCATGCTGTCTTTTTTTAGTAATTGCCGGAAGGTCTTGAAAAAAATCGCGCGGACCCAGATTCCAGAGAAATCAGAGAACAGAGGGCCTCCCGGGAGCGAGCACAACCCGAAAACC
>CAYTUL010000061.1:0-12239 GCA_964441135.1 uncultured Desulfobacteraceae bacterium
GTACTCTTTGAAGCCGTCGTTCCACCTAAAGGCGTTCAGTAAATCTCGGGCGTTTTTTCTGATAGCTTTCTCTTCGTAAATATGAAAGGGCGTTGGGAATCTCGCTGCTATCGTTTCCAGGTCGTTTTTTGTGAAGGGCACTTTTTTTAAAGACATCTATTCAGATCCATTTTCTTTGATTATTTTTCTGTTCCTTCTCTCTAAAGGACCGCTCTAAATGAATATCAAATCGATCTGCAATCGAACAGAGTTATATGAAGATATCAGCAAGCTCATCGCCGATGCTTCGAAAGCCTGAATTTTCATCAACATTAAGTCCTGTGGCTTTTCTTATGGCTTTGAAAAGCTCCCCTATTTCCTCTCCTAAAAGAAGTCATTTATACCTTTTATCCTGTTGAAGCAGTGAATTCCCAACCAGGCGTTCTTAAAATATAATTCCAGACAGGGTTTGTGGGTGGAGTGAGTTCGTGTTACTTTATCCTTAAACCTGCCAATACTCGATTATTCACATGCTAATCAAAACCGCAATAATAAAAAACTCATAATCCGGTTGATATTTTCAATAAGGCTCGCTAATAAGATGCCGAAGGTCTCAGGCCGAATGGAGTGAAGCATAAACCGCTTCCATTCATGAAAAGAGGTCATAGTAGTTACGAATCGAAGCATTTAAGAATCAGGGAGGGCTTTTTATGATCAATCTGAAGGATAAACTTTCGCATCTTACATACAGACAGGCGTGCAAATTATTGGGTCCTGAGGGTGAAAAGCTGATAAGAAAAGGTGGAAAATTCGATATTAACATTGAGGATCAGGTTATTTTAAATAGGGATGTTTTTACACTCGATCTGGGCGAAGCTGTAGTCACGATTCGTTTGGACGAGATGAAAAACAAGCGATTGAATTATCAATGCAGCGTATGCCAGAACGTCTGCATGCATCTTGGGGCAGCTTTTTCACTCATTCTTGAGGAGAAATTATCTCTTGGGCTTTCAGCCCCACCCCCTGAGAGGGTTCCTATAGAGAGCCTAACGGATGAGGAGCTCGTGGCCCAGCAGATAGAGGACAGAGTGGAAAGGGCGAATACGCAAAGGATGGCGCTCCAGTCCTTTGATAAGAATACACTATGGACCGATTATTTAATTACGAACTATTCTTCGGGAAAGACCTATCGAGTCGCCCTGCGTGGATGGGAGAGGGGAGAATCCTACTGTACATGCCCTGATTTTCGAAAAAATACTTTGGGGACATGCAAACATATTCTACACGCACTCAAAAAGATGGAAAAAAGGTTCAATAAAAAGCAGCGAGATACCCCGTATCAGGTAAAGGATATATCCGTATACCTTCGCTACGGCAAGGACCTGGACCTGTGTCTTCTTATTCCTGATGACCTGGATAAAAAAACACAGGATATTCTCGCTCCCTTTAAGAATACACCGGTCAGGGATGTTGGTAAGCTCCTGAATTGTGTTCGTTCTCTGGAATTGTCTGGGCATGAGGTGATCCTATATCCCGATGCCGAAGAATATATCAACAGGATTCTGTACCAGGAGCGGGTAAGCAGCAAGGTAAAAGGGATACGTGCGGATCCAGTAAATCACCCGTTACGAAAAGACCTCCTGAATGCTGAGTTGCTTCCCTATCAGCTTGACGGCATCGCCTTTGCCGTGGGAATTGGGAGGGCCATAATCGCCGATGACATGGGGCTTGGGAAGACAATTCAGGGGATAGGAGTAGCGGAGTTATTAGCTGAGGATGCAGATATTTCCAGGGTCCTCATTATCTGCCCGGCATCACTCAAGTCTCAATGGAGGATCGAGATCAGGAGATTCACGGATCGAGACTGCCAACTTGTTTTAGGCGGTGCGGATGAAAGGGTGGAACAATACGACAACCCATGTTTTTTTACGATTTGTAATTACGAACAGGTCCTCCGGGACATTAATGCCATCGAAAGAGTCAAATGGGACCTTATCATTCTCGACGAGGGACAGAGAATCAAGAATTGGGAGACAAAAACCAGCCAAACTATTAAGGCCCTGAGATCCCCTTTTGCCCTTGTTCTCACGGGAACACCGCTGGAAAATCGGTTAGACGAGCTTTTCTCCATTATTGAGTTCATAGATGATCGTCGGCTTGGACCTTCCTTCAGGTTTTATAACCAGTACAGGGTTACTGATGAAAGGGGAAAACTGTTAGGGTACAAGAACCTTGATGATCTCCGGAAAAAACTCAAACCGGTTCTTCTCCGACGAACCAGGGATGAAGTAATGAAGGAATTGCCTCCGCGGAGCACGGAGATCAGAAGGATACCGCCCACGGAAGAACAGCTTGATATCCATAATCAATATAAAAGGATTATCAGCCAGATCATTTCAAAAAAGTATATTTCAGAAATGGACCTCATTCGCCTTCAAAAGGCACTGCTGATCTGTAGAATGGCGGCAAACAGCACCTTTCTTGTTGATAAGGATCCCCCCGGGTATTCCAGTAAACTTGAAGAAATCGACACGCTTCTGGATCAATTGATGTCGGAAAAGGATCGAAAGATCGTTTTATTCTCCGAGTGGACCACCATGTTAAACCTGATAGAGCCCTTAATAGAAAAGCGAGGATTAAATTATGTAAGGCTGGACGGATCCGTCCCCCAGAAAAAGAGGCTGGGTTTGATGAGCAGGTTTCAGAAAGATCCGGAATGCAAGCTCTTTATAACAACGAACGCCGGTTCAACCGGGCTGAATCTCCAGGCCGCTAATACAGTTATTAATGTGGATTTACCCTGGAATCCAGCTATCTTGGAACAGAGAATCGGCAGAGCCCACCGAATGGGGCAGAAAAGGCCGGTCCAGATATTCCTTTTGATTACAGAAGAAACCCTGGAAGAAAGTCTTTTAAGTACCCTGTCTGCGAAACAGGCTCTGTTCTTAGCCGCATTGGACCCAGAATCCGACGCGGTTTCATTGGACCTTTCTGCCGGGATTGATGAGCTCAGGAGACGGATGGAAGTCCTGCTTGGAAAGAAACCGGATGCAGCACTTGATGAAAGCTTGCGAGAACGTACAGAAAGCGAGACGAGGGTTCTTGCGAGAAAAGAGAGGATCGCGGAAGCTGGCGGGGAGCTTATTAGCGCTGCTTTCAACTTTCTTGGAGAGATGTTCCCCCAGGGAGAGGAAACGGAACAGGTTGCCCGGTTGACCGAATCCTTTAAGAACAGTCTCTCCGGGTGCTTGGATAAAGATCAAAAGGGAAAATTGAGATTGACGGTAACATTACCCGATGAATCGGCACTCGATAACCTGGCCAGATCCATTGCAAAGATGGTCCATATAGGTTCTCAGGACAGGGGGCCGGCTCTTTAACAGAAGTGTTTCATAAAAGAGGGAAGGGTTCCGGTAGCATCTATGCGGGCTTGATGCGGTTTTTGAAATCATAAAACATAAAATCGCTCCCTGATCGCCGTTAAAGGCATTCTTGAAAAATTATACTGACAAGGAAGACATATCAAGATGAAAACAGAGCATACTGACAGGCCGATAGGCCTGAGGGCACTCCCCCGCCGGCAAATTATCATCACTTTTGTGGGCGTTCTTATGGCCATGTTTTTGGCTTCACTGGATCAGACAGTTGTCGGCACGGCCATGCCGCGCATCATTGCCAGTTTAGGCGGCTTCAGTCATTATACCTGGGTTGCCACGGCCTATATTATTTTTTCGGCCGTGACGGTGCCCATAGCCGGCAGGCTGACGGACATGTATGGTCGTAAAGTCTTCTATATCGCCGGTTTAATCATCTTTCTCCTCTCCTCTTTCATTTGTGGCTTCAGCAATACGATGATGCGGCTTATCATCGGCCGGGGAATACAGGGAATCGGCGCCGGAATCATGATGGCCAATGCCTTTACGGTTATTGGCGATCTTTTTCCACCGGCGGAGCGGGGTAAATACATGGGATTCGTGACCGGCATATTCGGGCTGTCTGCCATTATCGGCCCGACTCTGGGCGGATTCATTACCGATACCCTTTCATGGCACTGGGTCTTTTTTGTTAACATCCCCTTCGGGATAGCTGTTATTATTCTTTTTATCCTTTTCTTCCCGCAAATCCGTCCGGACAACCGGAAACATCAGATTGATTTTGCAGGCGTGATAACACTAACGTTATCGGTCGTGCCCGGCATGTTGGCGCTTAGCTGGGGCGGAGTCGAATATTCGTGGGGTTCCGCCCAGATCATCGGGATGTTTGCCTTTTCCGCCGTGATGCTGGTCTCCTTTATCCTGATTGAGCAACGATGCAAGGAGCCCCTTGTCCCCTTTGTAATATTTAAAAATCCTATTGTGGTCATATCGGAAGCGGTCACTTTGTTTATCGGGTTCGGCATGTTCGGCAGCATCATTTTCGTTCCCCTGTTCTTTCAGGGTGTACTCGGATTGACGGCCACGGCCAGCGGCAAGTTCCTTACTCCCATGATGTTAGGTGTGGTAGCCGGGAGTCTTATCTCGGGTCAGTTGCTCTCTCGTGTCGGAGGCCATTATAAAATTCAAGGCATTGTCGGATTATCCATCATGTCCTTAGGCATGTTCTTGCTTTCAAGAATGACCATCGAGACGACCTATGGAAATGCGGTCGTGAATATTATCATCACTGGCTTCGGCCTGGGTATGACCATGCCGCTATATGTGATCGCCGTACAAAATACCATCCCCTATAACCTGCTTGGTATCGCCACGACATTGACGGCTTTTTTTCGTTCCCTGGGCGGCTCCCTGGGTTTGGCCGTACTGGGAGCGATTATGCACAATCGCTTCGCCTCGGATCTGGCTCATGGCCTTCCGGCATCCATAAAAACTGTTGTGCCCATGCAGCAGATCAGGGCCATGGTTAATAACCCGCAGGCGCTTATCAGCCCTGAAGGCCAGAAGCATCTTAAAGCCATGATGTCCTATTTGGATCCGCAGGGGCAACAGCATCTGTATGAGAAATTTTTCCTGTGGTCAAGGCAATCTCTTGCCTCTGCTTTGTCGAATGCCTTTATGTTCGCATTACTGGTCCTCATTGTGGCCTTTTGTATCAATCTCTTTATTCGAGAGGTCCCCTTGCGGAGGCAACACATGCCGGCCGATCACGGATAGCGATGGAAAAAAATATGCAGGTTATATGATACAAAGCCGAATACGGGGTTTAAAATAGATCTTTCCTATTTATAATCAGGCTCCCATCCTGTTCCAACCTCTCCGGAAATTTGGAGAAACAATGGTAATGTATATTCGTCACATCTGTCCACAAAGTCTCTAAAGTGAGTTTTAAACTTATTTTTTTACCAGCGTCCCGCTCCGTCCTTCTTCTAAATATGCGGCATAATTATTGCAATAAATCCTGTGTGGAGTAATGGGTATTTTTCATGGGTTAGGCAGATAATGGTATCAAAAAGTCTATCGATAGCATAGATAGGGTGACGGAAATACAATCATGAGGAAAAAAAAGGAAGAGGATGCGACCCGTACGGATTCTTCCGTTATTATCTTCACCAATTTAATGATTCTTCTTCTCGCCTTTTTCATAGCCCTTGTGAATTTGGCAACGACCGATCAGCATAAAAAAATGGTCGCGCTCAATTCCCTTTTCGGATCCTTTGGATTTCATTCCGGAGGTATGTCCGCTATCGGTATCCGTGACGGTATGGACATTACCATGCCGGACTCACCCATTTATAAAGAAGATATCTACGTGGAAACTCTCCAGAATATAGCCACTGCAAACGGATTGAGTTCTGATGTGGAGGTAAGCCGAGTCCCGGAAAAAATAGTCCTCACCCTCGGTGACAGGGTTCTCTTTACAAAGGGATCCAGTACGATTCCCCAGGAAAGCATTAAATTCCTGACGGAAATAGCCACATTTTTAAAGGATAGTGAGGGAATCATTGAAATCAGGGGCTATGCCGACGAGGGGGAGACGGTGTTTGAACTTGACCCGGTGCACGCGGCCCTTTATCTATCGGCCAAGAGGGCCATGGCAGTCCTTCGTTTTTTTTTAGATGTGGGTATGATCCCGGCCACCAGGTTAGTGGCCCACGGATTCGGCGTTCCTCCAGCGCCGAAAGTGAGTCAAGGAGGGAAGAGAAAATGGCGCGGCAAGGTGGACATCATCGTAGGCTATAAAGAGGAGATACCCTATAGACTGAGAGTGAACAGGCATAAGGATAGTATCATAGATTTCAAGGGCTTTTTATTCAAGGTACCCGGGTCCCGCGATGAGTAGTCCCCTGTCAAACAGAAAGAAGGGCAAGAAAAATGAAAGAATGTCAAGTACTCAATGGCTGACGACCTTCTCGGATCTTATTACCCTCCTGCTGACGTTCTTTGTCCTTATTTTTTCCATGTCTTCCATGGACGATCAAAAACTGAAAATCGCCTTCCAGAATTTCGGGGGCAGTTCCGGGATCCTCTCCTTTAAGGAATACAGAGAGATTGCCAGGCCAATGGAGATCCTGATCGAGGGTCTTCATAAATCCCTTGGGGAGAGGGTCATCGTAGGGGATAAGGTAGAAACCCAGGAAGCAAGCTCGGACACCCAGGATTTGGAGTCTTTGGGCAATAGCCTGCTGATTCAGTCTGTTCCCGACGGGTTCAAACTGTCATTCGGAGAGACTGTCCTTTTTTCCCCCGGTGGTACGGAAATCAATGAAGAGATGATACCCGTTTTAGATAAGATTGCCCGATTCATCTCCATTACCGGATATCAAGTGTACGTTGACGGCCACACGGACAACATTCCCGTATATAATGGCTATTACGGGTCAAATGAGGAACTCGCCATATCCAGGGCCTTCAGTGTCAGGGATCAATTAGCCGAATCTCAGGGGAATAAATCCAATTTTATTGCCCTCGCCGGATACGGGGACATCAAACCCGTGGCGTCCAATGACCTGCCGGATGGAAGGAGGAGAAATCGCAGGGTTGAGATAATCCTAAAGAATCAGACCTATTTTTAAGCCTGTTTGGAAAGGACCGAGTTGCGGACAATGCATCTTTCCACCCAGGGGTCTGCAATTGATTTGAGGCACATGATTTCGTCGGGATTATGGTAGGAATCGTTACTCCTGAAAAACTCGGGATGGAGCACCTCCGAGTTATTGAATTGTTGCAGGGCGTACAATCTGGCGCCCTCTATCAAATTTCCTATCCTTTCCATGATACTTTCATCCACGAACCCTTTTACGCATGTGGTCCTGAACTCATAATCCGGGGCCGAATCCATGATTATCCTGAGGCTTGAAAGGATATCTTCGGGATTGCATCCCTTCTGGATCAGGGGATCGTAATGGGTGGGATCTGTCTTTATGTCCATGGCCACATAGTCCACAAGCCCGGCCTCAAGCAACTTCCGCAACCTCTCCGGCCTGCTTCCGTTCGTGTCAAGCTTAATGGAATACCCTAATCTTTTAATCCTTTCACAGAGCTTAAAAAGCCTGTTCTGCAGTGTTGGCTCCCCGCCTGAGATGACCACGCCGTCTATGAAGTCCGTTCTTTCTTTAAGAAACTCAAATAGCCGGCCGTCCTCCAACAGATCCGGATATTCCCCGCTGTTTTTTATTAGGGAAGGGTTGTGGCAATAGGGACAGTTAAAATTGCAACCGGAAAGGAAGATAACACAACTTACCTTACCGGGATAATCGATAAGAGAATTCTTCACAAGACCACCGAGACGCATGGGTTATGCCACTTTAAATGTTTTCCTCATGTTGAACTCCGCCTGTTTACCGCTGTTCCACTGCTTTACGGGCCTTAAATATCCAACGACCCTTGAGTAGACCTCGGTCTCACTATTACAGAAGGAGCACCTTTCCTGTTTACCCTTGAGATAGCCGTGTGAAGGACAGACGCTGAAGGTCGGGCTCAGGGTGAGGTATGGGAGCCTGAATCGAGTAACTACCTTTTTTATCAGGCTTTTAACCGCCATGGTATCGCTGATGTTTTCTCCAAGGTACAGGTGCATCACCGTTCCGCCCGTGTATTTTGTCTGCAACTCATCCTGGAGCATGAGCGTCTCATAAATGTCGTCTGTATAATTCACCGGCAACTGGGTAGAGTTGGTGTAAAAGGGTTCGGCCCCTTTTTCATATTGCTCTTCGTTTGCGCAGATGATTCCAGGGAACCTTTTTTTGTCGGTCATGGCGAGACGATAGGAAGTCCCTTCGGCCGGGGTCGCTTCAAGATTATAGATGTCGCCTGTCTCCTCCTGGATCTCCGCGATCAATTCGCGAATATAGTCCATGACCCGGATTGAGAACTTCCGACTTTTCTCATCAGCGATACCGGCACCCAGAAAGTTCATGCAGGCCTCGTTCATGCCGATTATTCCTATGGTGGAAAAATGGTTTTTCCAATAGAGTCCTGTGCCTTTTTTGATCTCCCTCAAATAAAATTTCGAATAGGGATAGAGATCCTTATCCGTAAATCTCTCAAGTATTTTTCGTTTCAGTGTCAGGCTTTCCTTTGCAAGGATCACCCTATCTCTCAAGTAGCTGAAAAAATCCTTCTCGTCACTTGCGAGATAGCCGATTCGAGGAAGGTTGATGGTCACCACTCCAATTGACCCGGTGAGCGGGTTTGCCCCGAAAAGGCCGCCGCCCCGCTTCAAAAGCTCACGATTGTCAAGACGAAGGCGGCAGCACATAGATCGCGCGTCTTCAGGCGACATGTCCGAATTGACGAAATTGGAAAAGTAAGGGATGCCGTATTTACCGGTCATCTTCCAGACGGTTTCAAGATTCGGATTATCCCAGTCAAAATCATGGGTAATGTTATAGGTTGGAATGGGAAAAGTAAAAACCCTGCCCTTGGCATCGCCTTCCATCATGGTCTCGGCAAATGCCCTGTTTATCATATCCATTTCCCCTTGAAAATCCGAATACTTCTCTTTATCCTCCCTGCCTCCCAATATCACCGGCAGATCCTTGAGAATGGAAGGCACACAGAGGTCCATCGTGATATTGGTGAACGGGGTCTGGAAACCCACGCGCGTCGGAATATTGATGTTGAATACAAATTCCTGAAGGGCCTGTTTTACGTCCTTATAATTCAGATTATCATGGCGTACAAAGGGGGCAAGAAGGGTATCAAAGTTTGAGATAGCCTGGGCCCCGGCGGCTTCACCCTGAAGGGTATAGAAAAAATTTACAATCTGGCCCAATGCCGACCGCAAGTGCTTCGGGGGAGCGCTCTCGACCTTACCTTCCACGCCCTTAAACCCGTTAACCAGCAGATCTTTGAGGTCCCACCCGACGCAATACACGGAAAGCAGGCTAAGATCATGAATATGAATATCGCCACCCTTGTGGGCCCTTCTTATTTCGGGAGGATAGATACTGTTCAGCCAGTATTCCGAGGTAACCTCAGACGATATATAGTTATTCAGACCCTGGAGGGAGAAGCACATGTTGCTGTTCTCTTTGATCTTCCAGTCCAGTTTCTGGATATAGTGGTCCACCAGATCAATGTTTGCCTTGGTTGAAATGGCCCTGATTTGAGCATGCTGCTCCCTGTAGAGGATGTATGCCTTGGCGCTCCTGTAAAATGGCGAGTCAAGGAGGACCCTTTCAACAATGTCCTGTATCTCCTCGACTTCCGGGAGAGGCCCGAGTCTCATCCCATGTGCCAGGGTCAAAATTCGAAGGGTCAGCTTTTTGGCCTCTCTCTCGCCAAATTCACCGGTGGCCCTTCCCGCCCGTTCGACCGCGGATGTGATCTTTAAAGAATCGAACTCGACGGTCCTGCCGTCACGTTTTTTAATAGTCTCAAACATTTTTAGCCGCATCCATAAAATTCTAAATGACCATTTTGTTGTGAAAAACCATCTAATAACGGGATGATGTCGGAAATAAATGAAATGGATTTATTCATGTTCTTTCAGGATAGGTAAACTTGATTCTTGATGACCCCCCTTTGGGATGGACCTAAAGCTACGACAATATGTTGGGGTATGTCAAGAAAAAAATCAATATATAGGGTTAAAGTGGAAAAACTATTCCAAAAAGTTTATCAACCATTTTAAAGGATTTTCGATGATATTCGTTTAAAGGAGTAAAAAACAGATAACCGCGCTATAAATATTCTACATTAGATATAATTTTTTGACATTTTCAATTATTTATATAAAATATTTTCCATCCGTTAAATATAAAATGAGGCTTGATATGTGGTGGTGGGTTTTAACGATCGTCGTGTGGCTCATCTCTGCGGGTTGAATTATTGGGATTATGGTGGGCGTGGCCCGCGGCAAATCCAGAGCATTCCGTCCGGAAACCATCGGCGGAGTCCTTGTCCATGGGGTGACCGCGATCCTGGTGATATTCCTGCTCTTCAAGGCACTGGGATCATAATAGGCTGTAATTCCAGTCTTTTCACATAAAAAAGCAAGGGAGAAAAAGATGAAAATCCTATGGTGGATTCTTGGGGTTATCCTTTTCCTTGCCGGTCTGGGCTGAATTATCGCCCTTTTGGGAGAAGTCTTCTCCCGAAGCGAGGGCTTTACTTCCTTTACCGCCCGGATCTGGGGCTACTTTATTTTTCATACCATCACCATGTGGGTAGGCCTTCTTTTTATTGATTTCGCAGTCAAAGGAAAGCGAACGGCTGAACCCAACGCTACATGATCCTCATCAATTCAAAGGAGGTTGTCCCAGGGTAGGAGACCCTGAAATCTTTATTCAAGCGAAGGTTTTTATTATTGTATCCTTTTAAATATTGTATTCGGATCCGGTAATCTCAGCCAAGCATTTCCCATCGGATGGGAAGGGCACCGAGCCTTTTCATCTCTTCAATCGCCTTTTCCCCGTCATCCGGCTTGACATTGACGGCCTTTATGCCGTCCGATAGCAGGAACACCTTGTAACCCAGTTTGAGTCCGTCTTTGACACTATTGAGCACGCAATAATCCGTGGTCAGCCCCCCGATAAACAGTCGCTCAATACCTTTGGAACGTAACCTTTCATGGAGGTCTGTTCCTTCAAAGCCCGAATAGGCGTCCTTATCCGCCTCGGTCGCCTTGGATATCACATCCGCGTTCCGGGGAAGACGAAGATCCGGTGAAAAATCCGCACCTTTCGTGCCGGCCACACAATGGGGGGGCCATGGGCCCCCATATTCCGCGAAAGAGGAATGATCCGGGGTGTGCCAGTCCCTTGTGGCGAAGATGTACAGACCTTCCGAACGGAACCGATCGATATACCGGTTGATAACGGGGATGATCCGTTCCCCATCCCGGACGGCCAGTGTACCTCCGGGAAGAAAATCCATCTGGATATCCGCAACGATCAGGGCATCACCGGCCCTGAGTTGAACCGTTTCTGCGTCATTAGCCATACCTTAGCTCCTTTCCGGGAACTCCTTGCCATTACTTGCCCTTCTTGTATGTCCTGTCAATAAGCTCCCCCATATCGGCTCCCGGCATCAGCTTTCCCTGGTAGAATAGAAACTCCGCGGGCTGTCCTTCACTATCCTTTTGTATGACCCAGACCCACAGATGTCCTTCCTTGGTATCGATAATAAAAACTGCGTTGCTGTCCATTCTCACGGCCTGGTATCTTCCAATGCCTTCTTCCGGAAGTCCTTCCCCCTCCGCCGGTCTTCTGTTTCCAAGGCTTTTCAAGGTTAAATCCTTAGCTTCCAGCTCCATTAATCCCTTTTCCGAGGTTGACTGGTTCTCATTCCAGGACTTTAACGCCTTTTCCTTTGCTTCCAGTTCCTTCAGCCTTTTCTCTTGATCGGGGGTCAACTGAGCCCAGCCTGAACCGGATATAAAAAGAAGACATATTACCGTTAGCACAGCTATCGATGTTCGCATCTTTTATTCCCTTTCATTAATAAGGATAAAATAAAGACATTTTACACATTTTTCAAGCTGATTGCAGATATTTACCGGGTATGGCGTGATCAACCCCAAGGACAAGATCCAAACCTCGCCCGCTTTTAATATCAACAAGCCCTTCCTCGCATATTCTTATAAAAGGTATTGCCGCCCCCGTCAGAGTGATCAATGTACGAAGGGGATCGGCAAAAGGAGCCCCTAATGTCTTAATAGTTTCTGTTGCCTCCTCGAATCTCTTTACAAGGGCCTCCATAGACAGATCGGACATGAGGCCGAAAATGGGCAAAGGTATTTCATTCATGATCTTTCCATCAAGGCAGACAACCGCTCCTCCCTGCAGGGTGCGAATCCGGTTTACGGCGAGTGCCATATCC
>CAYTUL010000062.1:0-12180 GCA_964441135.1 uncultured Desulfobacteraceae bacterium
TACGTGAAGGTGGCCGCACGGTGGGTGCAGGCGTAATCAGTGAGATAATCGAATAAATTGGACGGGATACAAGCCCTCGGACATAGACATGAACTGAAATCAATTTGAATGGATTGCAGATCCGAATATAAAGGAGAAATTCTTGGATGCGCGACATAATAATCTTAGCCTGTGAACAGTGTAAAAATCGGAATTATACAACGACAAAGAATAAACGAAAGACACCGGATAAATTAGCGCTTAAAAAGTATTGTTCGTTCTGCAGGACCCATACTGTTCATAAGGAAACTAAGTAGTAATAACAAAATGCAGGCCAGTAGCTCTAACGGTTAGAGCACCGGACTCCAAATCCGGGTGTTGGGGGTTCGAATCCCTCCTGGCCTGCCAAAGTTTATGGTCATCAGAATGATATCATCATTGGCGATACCTTGAATTACGACGGAGTAAAATGAAGACAACTCACAAAAAGAAGAAAAAAAGGGGGACAAGGAAGTCAAATCGTTCTATAAATCGTTCTATAGCCGAGCCGAAAACCATTTCCAAAGTGCAGTCAAATCCTGAAGCTGCTGTGAAGGATGAAAAACGTAAGAGAGATCAAATAGTCCCCAAAAGGGTGGTCGAGAAAAAAACGGAAAAACCTAATCAATTCGTCCGATATTTTGGTATCGCAGTTCAGTTTTTAAGAGACGCCAGAACGGAGTTGAAAAAAGTCAAATGGCCCACCAGAAAGGAATTGCTGGCATCAACCGTGATCGTTATCGTTTTGGTTTTGGCGGTGGCGCTGTTTCTGGGATTGATAGACATCGGCCTGATGAAGATTCTAAAGGGTATTGTAGGATAATTACGGAATAACCATAAATCAAAGATTTCATAGGGGTACTTTCTGCGATCAGGGATTAATAGTCAGGCGGAACTTGATATTAAAGAGAATAATATAAATGACAGAAATGGATATAGACCATAATATGGAATTGAAGTGGTATGTGGTTCACACTTATTCCGGGTTTGAACATAAAGTCAAGGCGAATCTTGAGGAGAGAATCAAGACGCTCAATCAAAACAATTTTTTTGGAAAAATCTTGGTCCCGACTGAACAAGTGGTGGAGCTTAAAAAAGGCCATAAAAAGACTTCCTCTAGAAAATTTTATCCGGGATATATTATGGTTCAGATGGTATTGAACAAAGAGACATGGCATACCGTAAGAAATACGGCCAAGGTTACCGGTTTCCTCGGTGGAGGTAGCAATCCATCGCCAGTCCCCGATCAGGAGGCTGAGAGAATAATAAGACAAATGGAGGAAGGTATTAGTAAGCCCAAACCGAGATATACCTTTGAGGAGGGTGACGAGGTAAGGGTAATTGATGGTCCTTTCAATAATTTTCAGGGTACAGTGGAAGAGGTGAAGCCTGATAAGGAGAAATTAAGGGTTCTGATAACTATTTTTGGGCGGGCTACCCCTGTTGAACTGGATTTTATCCAGGTAAATAAAATTTAAAAGAGGAAGAGAATGGCAAAGAAGATTATAGGCAATGTAAAATTACAGGTAAAAGGAGGGCAGGCAAATCCCTCCCCGCCCATTGGACCGGCTCTGGGACAACACGGGGTGAATATCGTCGAGTTTTGCAAGGCCTTTAATGCCAGGACCCAAGACCAGGTTGGGACTGTCATACCTGTTATAATAACTATTTACGCGGATAGAACTTTTTCCTTCATAACCAAGACACCGCCTGCCTCCGTGCTCCTGAAGCAGGCTGCCAAGATAGCCAAAGGTTCAAGTGAACCTAACAGGGATAAAGTGGGTGAAGTATCAAGAAAACAGGTGGAAGAGATCGCTAGGGCCAAATTTGAGGATTTAAATGCCTATGATATGGAAGGTGCCGTAAAGATCATTGAAGGAACGGCAAGAAGTATGGGAATTACAATAAGTCAATAATTAAATAAAAGAGAATAAGAGATGGTTTTGAAAGGCAAAAGATACAGGGAAGTCGCAAGCAAGATCGACAGGTCGAAGAAATACAGTTTTAATGAAGCTATAGAACTGACACTGAAGAGTACTTATGCCAAGTTTGATGAGACGATTGACTTGGCCGTTCGATTGGGTGTTGATCCAAGGCATGCCGATCAGATGGTTCGCGGTACTGTGGCTCTTCCACATGGAGTGGGAAAAGAGGTAAGAGTGCTGGTGTTTGCGAAGGGGGAAAAGGAAAAAGAAGCTTCGGAGGCTGGCGCTGATTATGCAGGTTCCGATGATTATATAGAAAAAATCCAGAAGGGGTGGCTCGAATTTGATAAGACCATCGCGACACCGGATATGATGGGTTCTGTGAGCAAATTAGGGCGTATCTTAGGCCCAAGGGGCATGATGCCCAATGCCAAACTCGGAACGGTGACCTTTGATGTAGCAAAAGCGGTCCAGGAGATAAAAGCGGGAAAGATAGAATTTCGAGTTGAAAAGGCGGGAATTGTACACGCTCCCATGGGTAAGGTATCATTTGGATCCGATAAACTGATAGAAAACATAAGCGCATTCATGGATACTATCCTCAGGCTAAAACCTCCAGCGAGTAAAGGTACCTATCTGAGAAGTATTGCCATCTCCACCACAATGGGTCCAGGGATTAAGGTTGATCCAGGATATACGAAAGATCTTCTTAGTGCTTAAAAGGTTTGGTCCATTGGGCGTCTGATCCGTGTTATAAGTATTTGGTTTTATTAATGGCCCTTTAATAATCTTATAAGATTCTGGATATCGACAATCGAAAGATAAAGATAGATTAGGAGGATTAACCCCCTTTGGGGGTTTTATTTAATAGTCAAAGACAGTGGGTGCTTGAAGGGCCGTATACCTCTCTTCATGTTATTGCGGTCCGAAAAAAGCTTAAAGTTTCATTCTGCCCGCCGAGACTTGGGGAAATTACGTGTTGCTGATAGAGACCTCTGGCTTTGGCATTAAAATAATTTGTCAAAAAAAGAGGAGGTGATGGATATTTGGACAAGAGTAAAAAGGGACTTTTTATAACGGAAATGAACGGCCGACTAAAAAAAGCTCAGGCGACTTTTTTAGTTGATTATCAGGGTATTAACGTTGAATCCATGAATAGGATAAGGGCGGAACTTCGGAAGATCGGGGTAGAATTTCAGGTCATAAAGAATAGATTATTAAAGTTGGCAAGCCGGGATACCGACACCGAGTCTCTCAATGATCAGTTGATCGGTCCATGCGCTCTCGTCATTACCTATGACGACATCGTTGCGCCCGCTAAGACGCTGGTGGATCTCAGCAAGGAAATTATCAATCTGAAACTCAAGACCGGGCAGATATCCGGTAAGCCCATGGATGAAGAGGCTTTAAAAAGGTTGGCTCTGCTTCCGGGCAGGGACCAGCTCATTGCACAAGTGTTATCCGCAATGCAAGCGGTTCCGACATCCCTGGTCAGGGTCTTAAACGGGGTAATGATCAATCTGTTGAATGTCCTGAAGGCCATCGGGTCAACAAAAGGCAACTAACCGCCGGTTTTGATAATAACTGACTGAAAAACATGACTTTAAGGAGGTTGAAATATAGTTATGGCAACAAATATAAACAAAGAAGATGTTATTGAATTTATTTCAGGAATGACGGTTTTAGAACTTTCGGATTTCGTAAAAGAGCTAGAAGAAAAATTCGGGGTAACCGCAGCCGCACCTATAGCGGTAGCCGCTGCAGCTCCCGCTCAGCAGGCGGAGGCTGAAGCTGAAAAGACAGAATTTGATGTCCTATTAACTGAAGTAGGTGATAAAAAGATACAAGTTATCAAGGTTGTTCGTGCTGTTACAGGGTTAGGACTGAAAGAGGCGAAGGCCTTGGTCGACGGCGTCCCCGGAGCGGTTAAGGAAGGTATTCCAATGGACGAAGCGGAAGGCATTAAAACCCAGCTGGAAGAGGCTGGCGCAAAGGTTGAGATCAAATAGAACCGGGTCCTGATATTCATTTCAAGAAGAAAATTAAATCTTTCCGGAATTGGAATTAAAACTAAATTTTCTTGGAATATTACAAATTGTATCTTGAATCATTGAATTCAGGGGCCTTCACCCTCCTTAGCAGAGCTACTGCGAAGGACGGATCGCCCCAAGTGGAATGTTGGAATACTGAAATGATGGAATAATAGGTTTGGGGGATATGTGATAATGACCTGACACTCTTAATGAAAGGGATTTTTTCCTTTTAACATCAAGATTCCAATATTCCACCACTCCATTATTCCAGGTGCGGGGCACAGATTAAGGCCCCGAAAAAGCCCGGTTAATTTCAATAGGTGGTAAATTTTCCGAGGCGTTTGAATAACTTATGATGATATAGGGAGATCAAATGATAGAACTAGAAGGCACCAGAAACCGGATAAGAAGGAATTTCGGGAAGATCGGAAAGACCATTGACATTCCCAATCTAATCGAAGTGCAGAAGCAGTCCTATGACCGTCTTCTTCAAAAAGATGTGCCTGCCGATGAACGCAAAGAGATAGGTCTCCAGAGTCCGTTCAAGAGTGTTTTTCCCATAAGCGATTTTAGCGGCACCTCATCGCTTGAATTTGTAAAATACACATTTGAGGAGTCCAAATATAGCGAAGAAGAGTGTCTTAATAAGGGGATGACCTATGAGGCCCCACTTCGATTGACTGCCCGGTTGCTGGTATTTGATACGGATATGGCTAATGGTACGAAGAGTATAAGAGATATAAAGGAGCAGGAGATCTACTTTGGAACGATTCCAATGATGACAAAGAGAGGGACCTTTATCATCAATGGAACAGAAAGGGTGATTGTAAGTCAACTCCATAGATCTCCCGGCGCCTTTTTTGACCATGATAAGGGAAAGACCCACTCCAGTGGCAAATTACTATATTCGGCCCGCATTATTCCACTGAGAGGTTCCTGGCTTGACTTTGAATTTGACCCAAAGGACCACCTCTATGTCCGCATTGATAGAAGAAGAAAATTCCCAGCCACCACTTTTCTCAAAGCCCTTGGATATTCCTCAAAGGAGCTTTTGGCCGAATTCTATGATACAGAAAAGATAAAGATTGATAAGAATGGGGGATTTCGCCCCGCTAAATTGGAGAATTTTTTCCGACAAAGACTTACCAGGGATATTATTGTACCAAAGACCAAAAAGGTCTTGGCCAGAGAAGGTGATAAATATACCAAGAGACTTCATAAAGCCATTGAGTCAGCAGGAATCGAAGAGATACCTGTAAGTATGGAAGATATTGAAGGGAGGGTATTGGCGGATGATCTGATCGATACATCCACCGGTGAAGTGCTTGCCTCAAGGAATCAGATTTTAACCCCAGAGATCCTACAGATAATTCTGGAAAAAGGGATAAATGAAATAGAATGTCTTGTCCTGGATTCTCCGGGTATCAGCACGACAATACGGGATACAATGCTTTTAGATAAGATAGATAATAGCGATGAAGCTAAATTGGAGATCTATCGAAAAATGAGACCGAGTAGTCCTCCTACCCAGGAAGTAGCCAACAATTTTTTCAACGGGCTCTTTTTTAAACTTTCTTCCTTTGATCTTTCCCCGGTGGGAAGATTGAAACTTAATTACAGGCTTAATTTCGAAAATGTGCCTCTCGACCAAAGAACGCTTAGGAAAGAGGATATTATCGCTACGGTTAAGGAACTGATAAGGCTTAAAAACTCGGAAGCCTCCGTCGACGATATTGACAATCTTGGTAACAGAAGGGTTAGAGCCGTAGGTGAACTTCTCGAGAACCAGTACCGGATCGGACTCGTTAGAATGGAGAGAGCGATTAAGGAGAGAATGAGTCTTCAGGAAGTTGAAACACTCATGCCCCATGATCTTATCAATTCCAAGCCTGTGTCGGCTGTAGTAAAAGAATTTTTCGGAACAAGCCAGCTTTCCCAATTCATGGATCAGACCAACCCCTTATCTGAAGTCACCCATAAACGAAGATTGAGCGCTCTTGGGCCGGGAGGGTTAACCAGGGAGAGGGCTGGATTTGAAGTCCGTGACGTTCATCCCACGCACTACGGTCGCATCTGCCCTATTGAAACCCCGGAAGGCCCGAACATCGGTCTAATAGTCTCTCTGAGCACCTTCGCGCGGGTGAATGAATTTGGTTTTATAGAAACACCTTATAGACATGTGAAAAATGGCAGGGTAACCAAGAATATTGATTATCTTTCGGCGCTTGATGAAAGGGATTACCCCATAGCACAGGCAAATGCACCCATTGATAGTAAAGGTTCTTTCCTTAAAAGCGAGGCGGCGGTTCGAATAGAAGGTGAAGCCAGCAAGTCCGCTGTAAAGGATATTCGATATATGGATGTATCACCTGATCAACTCGTAAGTGTGTCTGCTTCCCTGATTCCTTTTTTGGAGCATGATGACGCCAACAGGGCATTAATGGGTTCAAACATGCAACGTCAAGCCGTTCCGCTTCTAAAAACTAGGGCCCCCCTGATCGGTACCGGTATTGAAGGAGTAGTCGCGAAGGACTCGGGCGTTTCAGTAATAACAGAAAGGGACGGGATAGTCGAGGACGTTGACGCGTCTCGCATCGTAATAAGATCAATAGGTGACGGTGATCACGAAGAAGAGGTGGAAATCCATAAACTTATCAAATACCAGAAATCCAACCAGAATACATGCTACAATCAAAAATCAATAGTAAGTAAAGGCGATATAGTCGAAAAAGGTCAGATAATTGCGGATGGTCCCGCAACTGAATTGGGGGAGCTTGCCTTAGGTCAAAATGTAATGGTCGCATTTATGTCCTGGGGAGGATATAATTTTGAGGACTCCATTATTGTTAGTGAAAGAGTCGTGAAAGAGGATATCTATACCTCTATTCATATTGAGGAATTCGAGGTAGTTTCCAGAGACACGAAGCTCGGAAAGGAAGAGATTACAAAGGATATCCCCAATGTAGGCGAGGAAGCGCTAAGGAACCTTGATGAGAGCGGAATAGTCAAGATTGGTGCGGAGGTGGAAGTAGGGGATATTCTTGTAGGAAAAATTACACCGAAGGGAGAGACACAGCTATCACCCGAGGAGAAGTTACTGAGGGCCATATTCGGAGACAAGGCGGGTGATGTGAAAGATACTTCTTTGAGAGTCCCTCCCGGTGTGGAAGGTACTGTAATTGACGTAAAGGTTTTTTCAAGAAG
The DNA here is from genome assembly GCA_964441135.1 of uncultured Desulfobacteraceae bacterium. GTDB lineage: Bacteria > Desulfobacterota > DSM-4660 > Desulfatiglandales > HGW-15 > CAYTUL01. The sequence continues at coordinate 7,181 of CAYTUL010000062.1, forward strand.
AGGGGTTGAGAAGGATCAGCGAAGTCAGTCAATTGAAAACAAAGAGCAGGAAAGATTAGAAAAAGACAAAGCGGACGAGATCGAAATTATCGAAAGGAGTGTTCGCAGAAGACTGAAAGAGATATTGGTAGGTAATAAGCTGAAAACAAATCTTCGTAAGAAGCCCGGAGGAAAAGTACTTTTAAACACTCGTAATCCGATAAGTGAGGAGGACATAGACAGAATTCCCATTGAGGTCTGGTCAGGGGCTGACATTGTGGCGTCGATGGATCTCATTGAAAAGATGGAATCGATCGTGGAGAAATACAGGGCAAGATTAGACCAGATCGATAGAGTTTTTATTGATAGGATTGAGAAGCTAAGCCTTGGAGATGAGCTGGCTCCGGGCGTCATAAAAATGGTTAAGGTCTATGTGGCCGTAAAGCGTAAATTATCCGTAGGCGATAAAATGGCAGGCCGTCACGGGAACAAAGGTGTTCTTTCAAGGGTACTCCCCATAGAAGATATGCCTTATTTTTCTGATGGAACTCCTGTTGATATTATTCTGAATCCCCTTGGCGTACCCTCGAGAATGAATGTCGGCCAGGTGCTTGAAGCCCATATGGGCTGGGCTTCGCGTGAGTTAGGAAGGTATGTGGGAGAATTGGTAGAGAAGACCAAGAATCTTGATCTAATAAAAAAACGACTTAAAAACGTATTCTCAATAAAGGAATACAATAAATATTTCAAGGATATAAGCGATGATGATCTAATAGCCACCACGAAGCAGTTTAAGGACGGCCTGCATATGGCGTCTCCAGTTTTCGACGGCGCAACAGAAGAAGAGATCCAGAAATGTCTTCAAAAAGCGGGATTACCGGTATCTGGTCAAACCACCCTCTATGATGGAAGGACCGGAGAACCCTTTGATCAGGAAATAACAGTTGGGATCATGTATATCATGAAGCTTCACCATCTTGTCGACGATAAGATACACGCTCGTTCTATCGGTCCCTATTCCCTTGTCACACAGCAACCCTTGGGCGGGAAGGCGCAATTCGGGGGCCAGAGATTAGGTGAAATGGAAGTATGGGCAATGGAGGCCTATGGCGCAGCCTATTCACTTCAGGAATTCCTGACAGTTAAGTCTGATGATGTGGCGGGAAGAACCCGGATGTATGAGAGGATAGTAAAAGGAAACAACATACTGGAAGCAGGTTTGCCGGAATCCTTTAAGGTCCTTATTAAAGAGTTGCTAAGCCTTGGGCTCGAGTTTCAATTATTGGAGGATACCGAGACCTAGGGTTTTTACACGATGCCGTTTATTGTTTGTTTCAAATTTAATAATAACCCATTGTTAAAAAGGAGAAGACATTGGAAGAATTATATAACTTCTTTACGAAGCCAAAGGACCCATCAAGCTATAACGCAGTGAGGATCTCACTGTCATCCCCTGAAATGATCAAAGAGAGGTCCTATGGCGAGGTTAAAAAACCCGAGACTATAAACTACAGGACTTTTAAGCCGGAAAGAGACGGGCTTTTCTGTTCTAAAATTTTCGGTCCAATCAAAGACTACGAATGCAACTGCGGCAAGTATAAAAGAATGAAACATCGCGGGTTGGTGTGTGAAAAATGCGGCGTCGAAGTAATACAGTCAAAGGTCCGGCGGGAAAGAATGGGCCATATTGTATTGGCAGCACCTGTAGCTCATATATGGTTCTTAAAATGTCTCCCTTCCAAGATTGGAAATTTGCTCGACCTGACATTGAAAGATCTGGAGAAAGTTCTGTATTTCGAGAATTATATTATCATTGACCCAAAGGACACCCCTCTGACAAAAGGCGCACTGCTGAATGATGAACAGCTCTCCAGGGCGCGAGAGGACTATGGTGATAGGTTTGAGGTGGGAGTCGGTGCGGAAGCCATACAGTCAATGTTAAAAGAACTTGACCTGGAAGAACTGTCCGTCAGCCTGAGAGCGGATATGCTTAGCACAAGATCGGAAGCCAAACGGAAAAAATTAGCCAAACGCCTTAAGGTTATTGATGCATTTAAAGACTCAAAGAACAGACCGGAATGGACGATAATGGACGTTATCCCGGTGCTTCCACCTGATCTACGACCACTGGTACCGCTGGATGGAGGGAGGTTCGCCACTTCTGACCTGAATGATCTTTATAGGAGGGTGATAAATAGAAACAACCGATTGAAAAGGCTCCTCGAACTCAATGCCCCGGAAATCATTGTCAGAAATGAAAAAAGGATGCTTCAGGAATCAGTGGATGTATTGTTTGATAATGGAAGGCGAGGAAAAGTGGTGACGGGGGCCAATAAAAGACCCTTTAAGTCTCTTAGCGATATGCTTAAAGGAAAGCAGGGGAGGTTCCGACAGAATTTACTTGGAAAACGGGTGGATTATTCGGGACGGTCAGTCATCGTAGTAGGGCCTGATTTAAGATTACATCAATGCGGTCTCCCCAAAAAGATGGCATTAGAGCTGTTTAAACCTTTCATTTACAATAAGCTGGACGAGAAAGGTCTGGCAACAACCATAAAGTCTGCAAAAAAGATGGTAGAAAGGGAAACATCAGAAGTTTGGGACGCCCTTGATGATGTAGTAAGAGAGTATTGCATTTTATTAAACAGGGCCCCGACTCTACATCGTTTAGGCATCCAGGCCTTTGAGCCCATCTTGATAGAAGGAAAAGCCATCCAGCTCCACCCTCTTGTTTGCACCGCTTTTAATGCCGATTTTGACGGTGATCAGATGGCCGTCCATGTACCCTTGAGCATTGAGGCCCAGATTGAAGCAAGGGTATTAATGATGTCCACAAACAATATTCTTTCTCCTGCCAACGGAGAACCCATCATAGTGCCGAGCCAGGACATTGTCCTGGGTATCTATTATATGACCAGAGAAAAGATCTTCAGCAAGGGTGAAGGAATGGTTTTTTCCAATCCGGATGAAGTTAGAATGGCCTATGACTCGGGTGCATTAGGGCTGCACGCCCGAATCAAGGTTAGAATAAACGGTAATGTCGAAGAGACAACCACAGGGCGTATCCTACTATCTGAGATTTTGCCCAAAGAGTTGCCCTTTTCTTTAATTAATAAAGTGATGAGCAAGAAGGAGTTGCGTTTTTTAATTAATGAGTGTTATCGACGAGCGGGGATTAAAGCAACGGTTATTCTATCTGATAGGCTGAAGGATATGGGATATAAGTATGCTACTATATCCGGAATATCTATTTCTATCAAGGATATGACCATTCCATCACAAAAGAGCAGTATCATTGAGAACGCGGAGAATGAAGTAAAGCGGATCGATGACCAGTACAAAGGCGGACTCATAACCGACGGAGAAAAATATAATAAGGCTGTGGATATTTGGGCGCAATCCACTGAAAAAATTGCGAGTGAGATGATGAAGGAGATGGGAATCGAAGAGGTGGAGGGTCCAGATGGCAAAAAGGCCAAAACGGAAAGCTTTAATCCTATTTATATGATGTCCGATTCGGGATCACGGGGAAGCAAAGACCAGATGAGACAATTAGCAGGGATGAGAGGTCTAATGGCTAAGCCATCGGGCGAGATTATTGAAACTCCCATTACCTCCAATTTCAGGGAAGGCCTCACAGTTCTCCAGTATTTTATTTCAACTCATGGTGCAAGAAAAGGTTTGGCTGACACCGCACTAAAGACGGCAAATTCAGGATATTTGACTCGAAGGCTCGTAGACGTCGCCCAGGATGCGGTTATTACGGAGGACGATTGTGGTACCGTTGATGGAATTTGGGTCAGTTCGCTCATGGAGGGGGGTGAAATTATCCAGAGAGTGGGAGATAGGATTTTAGGTAGGGTTGTTTTACAGGACGTTTATGATCCGGTCACCGGTGAACTCCTTGTATCGGCAAACGAGCTGATAGACGAGGAAAATGTCGTTAAAATTGAAAATGCTGGATTGGAAAGGGTGATGATACGGTCTGTTTTAACATGTCAGGCTAAGGGAGGAATCTGTAAAAAATGCTATGGCCGGGATCTTGCCCACGGTTATGAAGTAAATATTGGTGAGGCTATTGGCATCATTGCCGCTCAATCAATAGGGGAACCGGGCACCCAGTTAACGATGAGGACTTTTCATATCGGTGGTACAGCAAGTAAGCGGGTCGAACAAACTACTGTCCAGGCCAGAAATAAGGGCGCGGTCAGTTTTCAGGGGCTTAAAACGGTAATAAATGTCGATGGCGATCATGTCGCCATGAACCGAAATGGTGAAATTGCTATTTTGGGCAAAGGCGGAAGAGAAATTGAACGATACCCCATAATATATGGAGCGATATTAAAGGTTAGAGATAAACAGAGTATTAAGCCTAACCAGGTTCTGGCGGAATGGGATCCTTTCACGATCCCAATCTTAACCGAAGTTGAGGGGGTGGTCAAATTTGGAGATATTATTGATGGCGTTACCATGCAGGAAAAACGGGATAATGTTACCGGCAAGATCAGCCGGGTTATTGTTGAATCACGAAAGATGGATATAAGACCCCGGATCTCAATTAAAGACAGCGATAAAAATACTGCGATTCTTCCGGGCCCCGCAAAGGCACAGGCCCGGTATCATTTACCCATTGGCGCTATTATCATGGTTAATGAGGGCGATACCATCAGCGCCGGAACAGTTCTCGCAAAAATCCCGAGAGAAACGACAAAAACCAAGGATATCACGGGGGGGCTGCCAAGGGTAGCCGAGCTGTTTGAAGTAAGGAAGCCCAAGGAGAATGCCATTCTTAGCGAAATAGACGGAACGGTGTCCTTCGGACAGTACAGCAAGGGCCGAAGAAGAGTCATCATCGTCCCTGAAGTTGGTGATCCGGTAGATTACTTTATTACCAAAGGCAAACACGTGAGCGTTCTGGAGGGCGATTATGTGAGGGCTGGTGAACCACTAATGGATGGGTCGGCAAATCCGCACGACATTTTAAGGATTAGAGGGGCAAAAGATCTGGCAAAATACCTGGT
>CAYTUL010000063.1:0-12050 GCA_964441135.1 uncultured Desulfobacteraceae bacterium
GTTTGATACCGTGGACAGTGTGGCCAATGATTATAAGGGCTGGTTTATTGATGATTTTGAAATCACTGGTGGAGGCAAAGCTATTCCCGTCTCCATTTCCATATATGGGGGAAACAATCAGGCCGCCGCAAAGGGAGCGGCCCTGGACAAACCCCTGGTGGTCAAGATCGCCGACGGGAGCGGCGCAGGCATACCGGACATTGCCGTCACTTTCCAGCAGACTGCCGGAAACGGTTCTCTCTCCGCCGCGAGCGCTCAAACAAATGCCTCCGGTCTGGCTCAGGTAACATTTACCCTTGGAGAGGCCCTTGGTACCTATAAGATCAAAGCGACGTCCGATACCCTCCCGGGGGCGAGTATCACCTTTACGGCATACGCAGTAAGCGGCGCAGGGACGGGGACGGACTGGGACGGAGACGGCATCCCAAATGATTGGGAGATCGAAATGGGTCTCAATCCCCTCGAATCCTACGACTCCCTCGAGGACCCGGACAATGACGGAAAGAGTAATTACGAAGAATATCAACTTTCAGAGGAATATGGAGAGGATTTTGATCCCAAGGCGAACAATGCGCCTACGACTCCTTCGATTGTCTCCCCGGTGAACGGCTCTGTAATACAGAATAACCAGCCAACATTGATGATTAACAATGCTATTGACCCAAATGATCTCCCCGTTACCTATAATTTTGAAATATATTCCGATTCCTCGCTGAAGCAGCTTGTGGACTCGTCAGGGGAGACTCTGGAAGGGAATGGATCCACAACATCCTGGCAGCTCAGCACCCCGTTGGGGGATAATACTGCGTATTTCTGGCGGGCAAGGGCTGTGAATGTGGACGGCTTCAGCAGTCCCTGGAGCTCTGCATCCAACTTTTTAGTGAATACCATAAACGACGTCCCCACAAAACCCGGTATCAGCTATCCTGCGGATACAAAATGGGTCAGTAGCCAGAAGCCGCGCCTTGAGGTGACCAATGCCAAGGATAAGGATGGGGATACACTCACCTATATCTTTCAGGTCTATTCCGATGCCAATATCAGCAACAAAATCGCTGAAAAAACAGGCGTTTCGGAAGGTGTCGGTATTACGTTTTGGGAAGTGGATGTTTCCCTTTCAAATAACACGACATACTATTGGCGGGCAAAAGCCGTGGACACTGGAGATGGAGGCGAATGGTCCGATATCTCTTCTTTCACGGTAAATACATCGGGGAGTCCGCCCACGATTCCATCTATCCAATCGCCGGCTGATGGATCATCCTTGGACAGCCCAGCAGTGACCCTCACTGTGGAGAATGCTTCGGGTAGTGGAACGATTACCTATTTCTTTGAAATCGACAAAATGAACAGCTTTAATTCACCATCCTTGAAGAAATCCGGCTCTCTTAACCAGGGAACAACCTATACTTCATGGATACCCGGTAACCTTGAGTATGCAGCCCAATATTACTGGCGTATCAAGGCAAGCAACGGAAATTATGAATCCAAATGGATGGTGGGATCCTTCGCCGTAAAGTCATTGGCCGGTAATATACCCATCAGCAAGGGATGGAATCTCCTCAGTATCCCGATCAAATTGGAGGATAAACTGGTTAAGAACCTCTTCCAGGATATAAAAAAGAAGATTAAACACGTATGGTCATGGAATGAAGAAGGGTGGCAGGTCTACTTCCCCTATAAGTCATCGGCCTACCAGGAGGAATATATCAAAAAGAAGGGTATAAAGGCCCTCGATGAGCTTGAATCCGGTCAGGGTTTTTATGTCTATGCCTATTCCCAGGCCCTCCTGGATACCGAGGGGAAGACCCCGGTTAACACGGATATCGTTCTGGGAAAGGGGTGGAACCTGGCCGGTCTATCCATTTCTTCATCCCTGACTATAGACAATTTATTCAATACCCTGAATCCTGCCAAAAAGGTCTATGTTACGAGTATTTGGAAGTGGGACCGGACCAAGAGTAAATGGCAGGTTTACCTGCCGGGATTGAGTGATGAAGCACTCAATACCCTGCTCGATGAATACGAATTAGATAAGCTAACAATCCTGAATCCCGGTGACGGTTTCTGGATCTTGACGACACAATCGATTACGCTAAAAGTACAATAGAAGGTGCTATCATGAGCAGAAAAATATTCGCCATATCCATGGGCTTGGCCTTGGGCCTCTTCATTGTTTTAACGAATAATGCCAGTGGGGAGGAGATCGCCCTCTCAACCGGTTGGAACCTCAAGAGTGCACTGGTAGAGATCGATGTATCGGATGTCTTTGGCACCGATAGCACAAAATTTGCGAGTGTCTGGAAGTGGACGGGTAACAATTGGGCCGTTTATCTGATAAGCAACAATTCGGGTGCTACCTCTAATTACGCCGGGGCAAAGGGGTTTGAGGTCCTCGAGACCATCAGCCCCGGGGAAGGGTTCTGGGTCAATGTTACCGCATCAACGGAACAGACCCTCTCGGTCCCCGGAACGCAGGTAAACAACGCGACCATCTCTCTTGAACCGGGCTGGAACCTGAAAGGTCTCTTGAGCAAAGATTTTATAAATTTGGGTTCCGTATTTTCCGATTCAAAAAAATTCGCGAGTGTCTGGAAGTGGACGAACAATAATTGGTCGGTTTTCCTTCCGCAAGAAGAATCATGGGGAGGCTACGCGAATTCCAAAGGATTTGGGGTGGCCTATACGGTTAATTCCGGTGAAGGCTTCTGGGTCAATGTCACATCTACCCAGGGCATGGATATAGAGCAACCACCGCCTGTATCTGGTAAGGTTATTGAGATGGTCGGAGAGGACGGTTTTGTTCCTGTGTCTGGTGTAGAGATGCTGAAGGAAGGTAATAAACTCGAAGAAACCGGTTCACAGGGGCTTTTTTCCATTACCGCCCTTGAGGGTGATACCATATCATTTCAAAAGACCGGATACGTGACCTATGACTATAGTGTGGAAGAAGGGAACAAGGTCCTTATCTTTCTTAAGAAAGCCGATGTTGGCGCGTCCGGTCTGGAAAAGACTTCCGAATTGCCGGCCAAACCCAGTCCGAAGGTAATCACCTCCAATCCTAAAGATGCGTGGATCATTATCACGGGCATGAACCTTGAAAAGGACACGACCGTAGCCATCTCCGCGTATAAGGGTCCTTTTGAGGTCAGGAGCGCTGTCAGCCTCAATGTCCCCGCGGAATGGGATGACTATATGGTAATCGGGGGAGCTGATATTTTCCTGTCCGATTCCTTTGGCGAACCCACAACCAATGAAGATGCGGGATTTAGCGGCAATGTGAGGCCGTCTGTTTCAAAGATATTCGGCAAGCTGGATTTTGAAACCCTGAAAGGTCTCCTTGATGATCAAAAGGCCGAAATATATCTTTTTTACCAAAAACAAGGGCAATGGCAAATGGCGGGGAAAGCCGTCCTCAAATCCAAGGAATCATTCTATTATCTAACCTCAAAAGAAAATGTCATGGACGGTCTATATCCTTTTGTATTTGTGATGACCCAGCTAACCGATACTCAATTCACCAAGGGCACCCTTACGGGTCAGGTCCTCGATAAGGAGGACAAGACACCAATAAAGGATGCCTTCATATTTATGGTAGGGAACCAGACCTATACCACTTCAGATGCAAACGGCAATTATTCACTCCCCTATAAACTGATCGCTTCCATGAACAGCACCACGATTTTCGCCGGTGTGGGAGGATATTACAGTGCTGCCTTGAAGCGGAAATTGGTGGATCTTGGAAAGGCTGCTCCAATCGAAATGGCCCCTTTTGCCGCCACCTCTTCAGTAACCGGGACACTCTCGGCCCAGGGAGATGGCGTTATTTCAGCGGGTGATCTATACTTGAGGTTCCCGACGGTACTCGACAAGGTGGAACAAAAAGAGAATGGAATCCGCATCGGTTTTGATCTGAATGCTACCTATAAATGGGAGGTCTTGGATGATAACGATAAAGTACTCTATTCCGTCGATGAAAAAGGGAAATACTTTCTTGCAAATATTGATTCCGGCAAGATTTTGGAAGCCGTTCCTGATGATGGTGTCTACGAGATAAAGGTCACGGTTACCCATAAGCAGGATGGCGTCAGTGATTTTGTGGAATCAACCTTCGGCAGTGTTACTGTTTCCGGGACTAACATAAAATACAGTCTTTTCCCCAACTTCACCTTTCCTCTAATCCTTAAGGCTAAATCAGATACCAAGGGAGCTTACTCCTTCAAGTCCCTTCCCGACGAGATTATTCCTTTTCTACGGATTCAGGCGCAGGCGGAAGGCTTCAAGCCGAGTGGCCTTACTTCCCTTCCCTTGCCGCAACAGGGCACTGTTACGATGAATATCGCCCTTGAAGAAAAGGGGGATATAGAGGAGTTTGCCCAGGGATTTGAAGGCTCCGTTTCCGGATGGGAGACGTCAGGCGATAGTTCAATCGTAAAATGGCAGAAGGTAACGAATCCCGAAGCCATAGAGGTGTCCTCCGAATTCTTGGGCGCCGGTAGCTATCCTGATGAGGTCTTCAAGGACGTCAATGGGACCTTGGACAATATCAAGGTGCTGGAGACCGTGGCATCTGCGACTGGGACTTTTAAAATAGCCAAAGGCGATGTGACTTTTCCGGATAAAAGCGGCCAGGATAAAGTTATCAGCGCAACCCTCTTTGACGACAACGGGGACGGAAATTACGACTTTGTTGAGAGCAACGCACAGGATCAAGGCTACTTTGTCTGGACTAATAGCCTTACCCCGGATCTGAATAGCGGGGATACTGTCAAGGTTTCTTACCCTGACCCGACCGGCAATGTGATAACACTTCTCCCCGCGTTAGAAGGAGATAGCTATTACTGGTTCGGAAATATAAATAACGGGACCTACAATGACCCTGATGGCGATAATTCCATTATGAAGGCCTCGTTGACTTCACCGGTCATTGACCTCACCCAGTATTCCAACGTGGCCCTGGAATTGGATAGCTGGTTTGAAGTTCTTTATACAGGTATGCCGAACCCGCAGTTAAAAATTGAAGTTGCTATTCGAGATGACGGCAAGGAAGAGGGCGATTTAATAGAGGTTCAATCCAAAGAGGGGGATTTCAAATTCAAGCAGGGATATTTTACCGAGATCCACGAAGCGAACCCGATAATAAAGAACTATTATGAGATTCTGATACCACCGCCATCCATACCCGAAACCTATACCAATTACAGCTCTGCAGGATTCGGTTCGATACCCCAGTGGAAGAAGCTTGCCTTTAACCTGGACCCCTTTGCAGGGCATAAGATAAAAATCAGGTTTCGTGTCCAGTACTTGAACAGCCCACAGAATATTTACAGGGGATGGGCAATTGATAATATCCGGTTTCTGGATAAAAAGAATCCTCTCGAATTTGCGGTTCTTGAACCCAACTCGGATTTTGAACCCCCAGACCTTTCGAGTGTTGCTGCACTCGAAAATGAGGTGGAAATTGGTATTCCCGTGAATATTGCAGTGACCGGCAGTGACAATATCTGGGGTATCGAAAGTGCCACTGTTTACCTTAAAAACAATTTTGGTTCGGGTTCCGGGACCCTATCACTCTCTTATGATTCGGCATCAGAGAGCTTTAAGGGGTCCAAGGTCTTCATGGAGGGCGAGAATGGTACGTATATGATCTGGAAGGTTAACCTGACGGATTATGCCGGTAATTCCAAGGATTATCTTGCAGATGACGACTATCCTTCTGTCTATTTTACAGTGAATGACCCTGAGACGGACGAGATTCCCCTGCCTGTGTTCTAATTCTTCAATGCCACCGATCTCCTTCGATCTCCTTCACCAAATCACCCCTTTCTATGGGGTGTCCATCCAGAAACAGCCAACTTTTGTATGGAGCTTTCAGCGGTACTATCGATCAACAGTCAGCCAAGTCATCGTTATTCATGTCTTTTGCTGATAGCTTGAATTCAAAAACGTTCGTTTATGGATAAGCATTAAGGGGAATTTTTTTCTCTTCCATCACATTTTCTTCACATTTTCCTCAAGTTTTTCCGGCCGCAGTCCGATACTGGATAATGAAGTGAAATGAATAATAGCCTTTTATATTGATAAAAAATTATGATGAATTAAAAAATATAATGAAATAACGATAAGTTAGCGCTATTCCAGGCTGTACGTTGTCCCATTGCCTGTTTTTTTTTAAGAATCCATGTTCATCGCACATGGTTTCTTTTGAGGAAAAAAGGAACATTGTCATTAGGAGGGTAATAAAAAATTAGATTAGGGAGGTTTAACTATGTTGAAGAAATGCACTTTAACTATTTTAATTTTCGCATTATTTTTCCTATTTTTTACCGGAGCGGCAGGCGCAGCAACCCTCTCCCTCTCCAACGGATGGAACCTTGTCGGCACCAAAATTGAAATAACGGCCGGTGAAAAATTCTCGGAAAGCTCAGCATTTTCAAGTGTCTGGAAGTGGGAGAACAGCAACTGGGCGGTCTACTTGCCCGGCGAGGCGAGCCCGGGTGAATATGCGGCTGCCAAGGGATTTGGAAATCTCTCCACAATAAGCCCAGGCGAGGGATTCTGGGTAAATAGCAAAGGATCCCAGGAAGTCACTATCGAAGGCACGGAAACGAGCAGCGACTCCATTACCGTGGTATCCGGTTGGAACCTGAAGGCGCTGACATCAAGCACTTCGATTAATGTGAATTCCCTTTTTTCAGATTCAAATAAATTTGCGAGTATATGGAAATGGACCGGTAGCAACTGGTCAGTCTACCTTCCGGGGCAGAATACACAGACCTATGCAACGGCAAAGGGATTCAGTGTCCTTTCCACCATTTCTCCCGGTGAAGGTTTCTGGGTGAATGCTTCGACGGCCACGGATGTAGTCGCAGAACCTCCCGTGATAGCGGGTAGTGTATCCTATCCGAAAGAAGAGACATCTGCTACCAAAATAGCCCTGTACAAGGCTGGACTCCTTTCAGAGGTACCGGAAGTTGAGATGCCCCCGACGCCTGGTGTAAGTGTAAAAGTATATGCGGCTGATGATAATAATTATGAAAATCCTTTAGCCGAGACAACGACCGATGAAGACGGGAATTATTCCTTCGGCGAAAGCGATTTTGACGATCCCGAGACCCCTGATGTGGAGACGCCGCCCGAGGTACCCGTCATGGTCAGGGCTGAGTTCCAGAGCCCTATTAACCCAACGAACCAGGTCGCGGTGGCCGCACTGGTGGACCCTTCGGATGAGACAAAGAAAGCGGTCGTAAAGGTCAATCCTCTCACCACGGCCATTGCCCAGAAGATCGAGACTTTTATTGAAGATACCTTTCAGATCTCCGTTACCAAGGAGATCATGACTGCTGCGAAAACCTTTATCGATATGATAGCGACCCAGGTGGAAGACAAAGGGTTGACTTATTTTGAGGAAGAAGACGTAAAAATAGGGGAGTATAAGGAAGAGGCCCCCGAGGAGCTCAAGGAAGATTTTGTGGCAACAGCGAGCAATCTCGCGGATAAGGTGATCGATAAGGCCACGGGCGGGCTTATGGACAGCATGGAGAGCCACCTCATAGAAAAGGCGGAGACGGCACCGACTACCTTGGGAACAAACATTCAAATAGATGCGACCAAAAAGCTTGAGCATTTTGTCAAGTTCTTTGTATCTCTCGGTTTTGCCGTACAGGCGGCACCGGAGGATGGAGCCGACAGCCAGAAGGTAATCATTTTCCTTCCTACTCCGCCATTCATACCCGATAACCAGATCCCGGGTAATTCCATGTTCGATGACCGGGCCTTCAGGATGATAGATCCGGCAGTGGATCTGACACAAGAAAAGTTGAATTCCATCGATGATCCAGGACTGATATTCCAGATCAAGAAGACCCTGATGGAATCCCCTTTTATGTCATCTGCAGCCGTTCAGGCTATTGCGCAGGTAGCCGCTGGAGGAGGTACCACGACCTTGACCAAGATGGCAGCGGTCGTCAAGAACAAGTTTGAGTGGAAGACCGAGGGTGTCCAGATGATAAACGGCATACCCATGTTCAGTGATCAAATGCAGACTCCCAAGACGGGCGCGGACGTCACTGCCAGCACATTGATATCCAAGTTGACCGGAAAACTCGGAGACACGCCAAAGGATGTGGCCGGCGATATCGCCTCCAAGCCCTATTATATCGTGGATCTGGCCGATGAGGTGATCAATCAAAAGATAAACACAATCTATGAGGATCCAGGAATAACGGACAAACAGGCCGCTATCGACACATTTTTCAAAGGTATCCAGAGCTTTGACGACCTGAAGGTCCTTGTTCAATCAAGCGAAGAATTCCAGCGGGAGGTTGAGCAGATCAGCAGGAGGATCTTTGCCGCCTTTGAACCTGATCTTTACGGCAAGGTCCTGAGTGCCTCAACCCAATTAAAAACAAAGACCGCCTTTGTGCTCATGAATCTAATGGTGGACAGGGACTATCTTATAGATGAGACGGCCGGCTGGTATAAGACCTATACTGAGGGTGATAACACATGGATTGAGCCGAATTTCGGAAACAGGAAATGGCTGCATCCAAAGGAAGAGAACCCCAATATGGTGAGTCAGATCGTTGGCCAGTTGATCGGAACGGAGATCACGGATGGCGCGAATTTCAACAGCATGGTTCAGGCCCTGCATATAGCTGCAGAGAACATTCAGGACCCGAATATGTATAAAATGGACGCCGAAATGATCCAGAATGTCGCAAACGTAACGATGAGTGACCAGGTTACCGTTTCCGGAAAGGTGAAAAACTACGATGGTACGGAAATGGGCAGCATGCAGGTCTATCTGATGTATTTTGATAATAGTGGAACCATACAGAATTTTCCGGCAGAGGCCGAAGAGGCCCTCAAGATGACAACCAATGCTGAGGGCCAATTTGAGTTTACCAATGTACCTGCCGGCCATCCCTATGAAGTACACTTCGTGGGCAACGACTTTATATTCCCGTTCTTTGTGGATGGTTTTATTCCCAATACGGATTTGGGCGAAATCTGGCTGCCGCCTCCCGGTGGTATGGGGGGTGCCATGGGATTTCCGGGTGTCAGTCTTTGGATTGATGAGTATTTCTTTAATCCCATGGATCCACAGGATGAAAACAACGGTAAAATGGATGGCGTGGATTTCTCAAATTTTAACACGGAAAAGCCCTTTATCGTATTCCAGGGTTCTGATCAGGGCACACCAGACCTGTTCTGGACCTCCCAGGACGGCCTTACTGTGAATCCTACTGCCCTTTTGAGCGGGCAGGGGGCAGCGATTGCCAGCCTGGGTGAAGGACAGGATCACCAGCACGGCCTGGGGTCGGGTCCGGTCCTGGATCACGTATTCAGCAAGGGCGAACTTGAAGGAACAGCGGCCATAACCATGGATAACGCGACCTTTACATTGGACTGGGTGGATTCTATTGCCGAACCTGATGAGGACAATGCCGTTTACGTCGTAAAAGATTCTGCCGGCAATTACTTCTTCATCGAGGTACACTGGTGGGACAAAGATATAGAGGGAAATCCAAACGGCATGATCGATATGGGATTTGCCAAGCTTGGCTCTGACGGCAGGCTTGACGTGCCCAAGGAGGACTTCATCGGCGGGCCTCCCGTGGGGGCGAACGGGGATAGTGGTCCAATGGTAAATATGTTTGTCAACATGTGCGTTGGAGATTATTTCGATCTCGAGACCGGAATGTTTTCACCTCCCGCCCAGGAACCCTTTGGGTATAACGCCCAGGTGGCCGAGGAAGCCGATATTCGATGGCTTGCAGGGTTCTATGATACCTACTGGGCCAATGAGGACAACTGGGATACCCGGAACGCATACCTGAGTAAATCCGACCGTGCCATCTCGGTTATCAATAACGCTTCTCTCAGTAAAGTGACATTGGAGGGAAACAGCGTTACCATAACGGAAGTGGCGGAAGGAAAGGTCACGGATGTAGTTCCCGGAACCATGCTGCTCATAGAGACAGAGGATCAGGGAAGTTATATTCTGGGAGTGAATTGGGTCGAAAAGGATGCTATCGGCCTGATGGTCGTCCAAAAGGATGAGATGATTGATTCAGAGGGAAATCTGCTTCCCGGGATCCAGGACGGAGACAGTGACGGAATTCCAAACGTCCTGGACGACAACGATTTTATGGCGGACAGCTATGATGAGACATGGGCCCAGGATCAATTCAAGATGGTCGATGCGGATGGTGACGGTGTTTCCGCTGAATTCGATCCCAATGATAATGATCCCAATGTCCCCTTTTCCGGGGGTGATAAGGATATGGACGGCGACGGCCTTTTAGGCGGCGCAGACCCCAATGATAATAATCCCAATGATCCCGTCATGAACGGCAACTGGGATGATGATCAGGACGGATGGCCAAAGGCCATAGACCCCAATGACCAGGATAATACCGTTCCTGGAGATGAAGGTGATTTCTTCGGTGGCGGTAAGAAAGAAGATATGGACGGGGATGGTATACCCTCTGATATGGATACCGATGACAACAACCCCAATGACCCGGTAATGAACGGAAACTTGGATGAAGATGGTGATGGATTCACAAAAGGCTCGGAGAATTATCCCAATATGGGAACGCCTGAGTATATGAATCCTGACCTTGACCTGGATCCAAACGCCTTTCCGGGTAGCTTCAACGCCGCTGAGGCCACCATAACGACCAATGGCACGGCAAAGGTGGCCATCGTTTGGCTGAAGGAGGACTATCCGGGCGCACCACCTTACTGGGAGTTTATGTCCATATGGGCATTAGATGGTGTCGAGTTAACGGTGGATGATGGTAAGTATTCCGTTGCCGATATCACCCCTGCCGATATCATTGCGGCAATTCCTGCGGGATGGCCCCAGTTCGGCTTAAACGATACGCGTGCGGAGATAGTGCTCGTCGATGATATGGAGAACAATAAGAACGGACCTCAATTTGATTTCTATCAGGGCGGCGATGAAACAGCCGGTATTGCTGTAGGCTATGAGCTACAGATGGTCGGTGGCACCTGGCAACTGAACGAACTTAAACCAGGTACGGGCCCCCAGAAGGTCGATGAAGGGACGGACTTGACCATATCCTTCGGACCTAAATTCTAATAAATTCTAACCTTAATATCCTTCCGGGGAAGACGATCAAGCTTCCCCGGAAGGATCTCTCTTCTGATTTCCATCCTGTTCCCGTGAATTTATTATTCTTCTGATTCCTCTCGGCCTTCGGTTCCCATCGGTTAGGGAACGGGCCGGATATCATGAATCCTGCGAGTACCGGCTGAAACTCACGCGGCAGTTATGCCTTTTTTTGATGAACACAAGGAGTACTGTTTCTTTAAGCCGGTAAGCATCAGGTTTAATTGACATATCTTCCCGCTCCTGATAGCATTATATGGTGCCGTCCCCGGTTGGTAGTCATCTGCCCTCGGGCACGAGACAAAAAGTCATTAGTTCAAAAGAATCATGATTTTCCATAAGTTACAGGATATCGGGGAAATACCCGATCGATTATCACATTATGCCTGTTTATGAGTACAGAGCCCTCAATAATGCCGGAAAGAGTGTGAAGGGAATCATTGATGCTGACAGCGCCATAGCCGCCCGTCAGAAGTTAAGGGACTCGAATGTCTTCCCTGTGGAGGTGAATGAGACAACCACTGCACCCAAAGATCTTTCTTCCGAGTTCATCTCCGGCTCCTCTATCTTCAGGAGGGTCAAAGCGAGTGAGCTTTCCGCCGTGACACGGCAGTTGTCGATCTTGTTAGGCGCTGGCATACCCCTTATCCAGTCATTAGAGGCATTAATAACCCAGATAACAAACCCTCTCTTTAAAAGGATTATGGCCCAGATCAAAGAGTCTGTAAATGAGGGGAACAGCCTTGCCTCTTCTTTGACCCAATACCCCAAACTGTTTTCTCAGATCTATATCAACATGGTCCGGGCCGGTGAGGCTTCCGGTTCTCTGGATCTGGTTCTGGACCGTTTAGCAGAGTTCAGTGAGCATCAGGAAGCCTTGAAGGGGCGATTTCGCGCGGCCATGGCC
>CAYTUL010000064.1:0-11934 GCA_964441135.1 uncultured Desulfobacteraceae bacterium
GAACGTTTTTGGATTCGCGCTATCAGCTATCAGCATTCAGCTATCAGCAAAAGACATTATAAACAAGGGTTTGGCTGACCGCTGATCGCTGACTGCTGAAAGCTCCATCCGGAAATTGGCTGTTTCTGGATGGACACTAATTAGGATCTTTTCAAAATTTCCATTTTAATAGTATCCATGCGGTTACGGGTTTAAAGGTCGTCATTTATTAACAAAACCGCTAAAGGGTTCGCAAGAAAATGCCGATATAAAGAATATCAATTTTTTATAAAAAGCATCCATGGAAAAGAGGCGATATCCATGAGGAACCAGGTGGTTGAAAAAAAGGAACCAGGGTTCACCCTCATAGAAATGCTGGTACTTGTTGCTGTTCTCGGGATAATAGCCGCCATAGCCATCCCGGGTTTTGCAAATTTAGGTCCCCGCGCACGCCTTAAGGCCGCAACTCGCAATATTGTCTCGGATATGCAATTGGCAAGGGCCAAGGCCCTTAAGGATAGATCGCCATGGACTATTGAGTTTGATACATCTTCAGGCCAATATACCCTTTCGAGTGCAACCGATGATTTAAAGACCGTGAGGCTTTCTGATTATACCGGGACCTCCTTGGGCAGCGCTTATGGTTCAAGACCTGATGAACCCAATCCAGGTTCTCTGGATGGCGTAACCTTCGATGATGACAAGATTGTTTTTAACTCCGACGGAACCAGCGTATCCGGCACTGTTTATTTGAAAAACGCTGATAACGATACCTACGCGATCGGGTGCCTTTCCGCGGCCGGCAGGATAAAAACATGGCACAATTACGGTTCCGGCTGGGAGGATTAGTTGAAAAAGACCCTGAAAAAGAATAATGACCGCGGGTTCAGCTTGCTGGAGCTACTTGTCGCCATCACCGTCCTTGCCATAGGCCTGCTTGGTATTGCCGGCCTCCAGGGAACCACCATCAGGAGAAACGTCTCTGCAATGAGGAATACCGAAGCAACCGCCCTTATCGAGGATAAGATTGAAGAGTACCGGAATATACCTTATTCGAGTATCTCAGAGGGCCTGGAGGAAGAAACGGGCCTCGGCACGGAAGGGGTATTCACAAGGATAACCAATATTCAGAATAACATCCCCGTTCCAGGTTCCACAAAGACCATCACGGTGCAGGTCTCATGGTCAGACCCTAACCCGCATACTTTTTCATTCCAGACGGTTGTTTCAAACTAAATGGCAGGTAAGGGAAGATGAAGAAGGCTATTCAGAGGAATTCAGGGTTTACCCTGCTCGAAATGCTTGTGGTAATGGGTATCTTCGGGGTCATATTAGGAGGTGTTCTCAAGGTGTTTGATACCAGCAATCACACATATAAGGTTCAGGAAGAGATCGCCTCAATGCAACAGAATGTCAGGGTCTCCAAGATGTTTCTTGAGCGGGACGTGCGTATGGCAGGATGTGGCATGATGTCTTTTGGTTTATACGGGTCGAGGGTTTATCCAATAGAATTTCAAAATGCTGCGGGCGCATCTGGTTCCGATAAAATATACATTAACTACGTAAACTATAGTGTGAGCACATGCGACGGCATCCTGCCCGATCTGACCAGCACCGGTGGTCCGTCACCTACTTCATCAGAGGCACAGATACTGGAAGAGCTGGATCATTCTCCCTATGACGCCTGGGATAATGAATTTGAGTGTGATGGAAGTACCTACGGGGGGACTCCTTTTAAGGAGTTCATGGCGATTATTATATCACCCGACGGTTTACAATCAGATGTCGTTTATATCACGAGTGTTCAGAACACGGGCGGAACCGATAAGGTACAAAACTCCCCCTATCCGCCAGGATGCGGAAGCGACTGTAATAAGGTTATTAATTCATATCCGGAGGGAAGTAAAATAGCATTTTTTAACAAAAACCAGCTTACCAGAATAGCCTATTATATTTCCGGTGGAGTCCTTATGCGTGATACATTCGATCCTGTTGACGGCACAACCGTCATCTCCTCGGATCCTATTGCCGAAGATATCGAAGACCTTCAGTTCGAATTTGGTCTGGATACGGATGAGGATGACTTTGTTGATTTATGGGTTCCGAACGAGACAAGTTCCGCCCTGACACTCGAGATGAAGGATCAGGTTCGGTTGGTTAGGATTGATGTACTGGGAAGGACATCTTCCGAGCATCGGGGTTATACAAACACCCGTCCCGCCATCGAGGATAATCCGGCAGGTACGGTTATCGACGGATATCGCCGCAAACTGCTACAGGTAACCGTGAGTGTGCGGAATATGAATCTTAGCTGAGGAATTTTTTCATGAAAAAGAAAAACAACCATCACCTCCCTATCCATGATGAGCGGGGAGTTGTTCTCGTAATGGCGCTGATTATGCTCTGCTTGATGACTATTATTGGAACGGCCGTGTCCAATACCTCATCAATAGAGACAATGATCTCAGGAGTGGAAAAGGATAAACGAGAAGCCTTCTATGTGGCTGAGGCCGGGATTGATCATGTAAAGGGGTTGTTAAACAGTATTTTCGTTCAACGTAATAGCGCGAAGATAGCATCGGGGCAGGATCCGGATTGGGACTTTGCCCTGGATGGGACAGAAACGGGCGTCAATGAGGCGAGCGAAGCTAATTATAACGGCGGGGCGATATGGATAACCGACGGAACTTTTGGAGGGAATTACACCTATAGCGTCCGGGTTTGGAATAATTCGGACAGCGGCGATGCTATGAATGATACGGATGGTGTGATTTATATCCGATCCGTCGCAACGGGGACTCAGGGAGGAAGTACGAGTATTGAAGTGTCTGTTCACGGATCCGTCACTTCCACTGCGGGATCCATAACCGCCTATATCGCTCAGGCCGGTGCGGGATCAGGAAAGAATTACACTTCGGAAGACGCGGAAGCCATTATGGAGTTCTCTCAACAGTTATAAACCGGGGATGCCCACATTGTTTCTTCAACAAGAAATACAAGGGGTTCGCGTGTGAATAAGAACAGGATAATGATACAAAAACAGGGTATCTCCAAAGGACCAATAATTAAGGAAAGGGTGGGGAAGCTACCGGTCTGTTTGGGTATGCTGATCCTTGCTATCATTTTTTCCCCCCTTCTTTCGTCCTATGCCCTTGCTATCGATCTTTCCTTTACGGATTCGAGATGGAAATGGTCCGATAGGGACTATTCCGATGAAACAGACCATACCATAAACGGTTCATCCTCCATGACCATTTCTTCCGCCGGCCTGGATGTGTGGACCTACGCGGATCTATATGCCGCTTATTATCTTGAAGATATTGAAGGCGATTTTACCGTTACAGTTAAGATCACGTCTCAAGAAAATACAGGCTCCTGGGCCAAGGCAGGAATAATGGTCAGGAACGACATTACACAAAACGGCCAGTCGGGCAATGGTTACGGTTACTGCATCATCGCCGTAACTCCCAGTAATGGAGTCGTCTTTCAATACGACAGCAATAATGACGGTTTATGTGACCAATTTACCAGCACAGGGGGATCACCATCCCTTCCCTATTGGTTAAAACTGATAAAAAGTAACAAACAATATACAGGGTATTATTCCACAAACGGCACTGACTGGACCTCTGTAGCTTTTAAAAATTATAGCACCGTAGAGGACATCCAGGATGTTGGAATTTTTGTGACTTCTAATTCGTCCGGAAATGCATGTACAGTAACTTTTGAAGATTTTACGACAAACAACCTCCCTATTTCATCGTCACATACTATAACCACAAACTCAGGAGACAATGGAACCATCACGCCGTCCGGTGCCGTGGAGGTATCTGACGGCGCTGATCAGGCATTTACCGTTACGCCGGACTCAGGATATGAGGTTGAATCCGTTCTGGTCGACGGGAATCCGGTCTCTTTAACAGAAAACCAGTATATTTTTGATAACGTAGACACGGATCATACGATCTCGGCGAGTTTTTCTGCCATTATCTATACAATAAGCGCCACAGTCGGCGATAATGGAAGTATCTCTCCCTTGGGCGATATAAGCGTAGCCGAAAATGGCAGTCAGATTTTTTCCGTAACACCGGATGACGGTTACGAAGTGGAAACAGTTACAGTAGACGGGGAATCCGCGTCGCTTACGAACGATCAATACACCTTTTCCAATGTGACCGGCAATCATACAATACATGTGACCTTCACAGAATCCGAATCCGAATCTGAGGAAAGTACGACAATTGCGGGTTGCTCCACCAATACTGCGACGAATTACAGCTCAGGATTCGATGCAGGGGACTTTGATCTTATCAATATGTCCGTATCAAGCGGGACGTTAGTGCTTGCGACAGGGGCCGATGCCATTGACCCGGAAAATATTGTTATCCCCTTTGAGCAGGAGGTTTTCGTGACATTCCTTTTTG
Organism: uncultured Desulfobacteraceae bacterium; assembly: GCA_964441135.1. GTDB lineage: Bacteria > Desulfobacterota > DSM-4660 > Desulfatiglandales > HGW-15 > CAYTUL01. The sequence continues at coordinate 4,404 of CAYTUL010000064.1, forward strand.
AAGGGGCGGCATATGAATCCGATTTCGGCTGGATGCTGAAATCAGACGCGGTCGATGAAAACGGAAGTTTTTTGGGGTGGAATAATATACCCTCCGGTGCGAAACACCCCATATTTCGCAATATCTATGATGATAACGAAGGCGAAGGATGCTGTAACGGCGGTAACGGAGTATTAGACACGGAATATGGGAGCGGAGATTTTCCCACGTCCAATGAAAACAGCCTTGCAACATATGACGACGGCACGGACTATCATTTTGTGGTGGACGGGGACGGGAGCGTGACTGCAAAAGATATGAAGAAGTCCCTCGGCACCTTTGGGGCCGGTACAGAACTGGTGTTTTTCTTAACCGCAGACAAGGACTGGAATACAACCGATACAGGCGGGGTGTTCTTCACGAAGAAGGACTGGAATGAAGATACTTACGGGGCATGCGGCTCAGGCACTTTCAATAAGGTATACCACCTGGATACGGCATCTTCAGAAGGAGGTTGCGACACGGAAGATGGGTGGCTCTCCCAGAGCGCCATAAACAGGCTGAGTTCCGTCTTCGGCGTGTCCCTTTCAGGTGATTATGAATTGCCGATCACGGTCGGCCAGAAATACTCCCACGTTATTGTTGGAGCCCCGTTAGATGATCCGGACCAATGGATCCTTGGATGGGAGGACCTTTCGGGAGGGGGGGACGCCGATCATAACGATATGGTGTTCAGGATTGAAAGGAGGACCGGCGGCATCGCCCAGCTCAAATCCTCTCAGGCCATCGAACCGGAAGAAACAGACGCTTATTTCACGGGGATAACCTTCGAAGTATATGATAGCATGCCATGTGACGGGGACACCAGTATCACCTATTACGTCTCCATCGACAACGGGACCAACTGGGTGGAGATCACGGATTGGGATACGGTCATGGAAACGGATATCTCCAAGGTGCTCGGCTCAGAGGTTACAAACTGGACCCCCGGAAATCCTCAATATACCTACAGGTCCGTTAGGATTGATTTCGCGGGGAGAGGCCTTTCAGGGAGGGCCCTTATCTGGAAAGCGGAAATGCTTAGCGAAGATGCGACCTGTGTGCCCGGAATAATTGACGTGTCGCTTGATGGAAGTGTATCCACGCACGGCACTTTCTCTCGATCATCTCCGGTTGTCGTAGGGAATGTTATCTATTCCGGGAACTATGAGACCCCGGCCATGTCATGGACGGAAAAAATTCAACGGGGACACCTCATAGCGACCAGACTGTATGATCCGTCAGATCCAAGTACAACCGCTGAATCGGAGCTCTGGGATGCCGGCACCGTTTTAAACAGTAGAGAGCCGAGCGCGAGGACGATCTACTTTCCGGATATAGGGATTTCAGGTGTAACCAACGAGGTCCTCGGCACAGGAGATAGCGGAACCACCACTTTCTCAGGTACTTTGGCCCATTATCCGGTCTCTGCCACGACACTCGTTATTACCGATCAGACCGAGACATTTGAGGACAAACATACCGATGAGCTGGAAGGTAGCCTGGGCGGGTCCGGAACCATTAATCGATTTACAGGAGCATTTGAAGTAACCTTCAATAGCCCCCCGGGGGACGGGGTTCCGATAGTGGCGACTTATTCCTATTACACTACTTCCAGTACTCTGCTTGAATTCAATACCACCAATGTTACCAGTCAGATGCTGGGTCTTGACGACACATACGTCATTCCCGATGGATTCGCGTATGATTTCAATGATGACAGTAAATACAATAACGTTGATTCCGAAGGAATCGGTACGCCGGACGATTCCGACGGGGACTGGTTAGTGAACTGGATTCGAGGATATAGGGACGGCGTAAGCACGAAAAAAGATTGGCTCCTCGGGGCTATAGATCATTCTGTCCCGGCGGTTGCCACACCCCCCGGAAGACCCGACTGGTATTATGGAACTGAGATTACTAGTGAAGAAAAGGACAGTTACGACACATTTCGAACGGATAATTCGGAAAGACAGACCATTATTTACGCGGGGGCGAGGGATGGGATGCTGCACGCCTTTCAAGCGGGAAAATATCGCTGGGGAGATAATCCGGATACAACGGGTGTAATAGAAAATAGAGGCTATTTTCTATGGGATGGAGATCCTCTAAGCCCGAATTACGGAACAGGTGATGAATTATGGGCCTTCATTCCGGCCAACCTCATATCTCGCTTTAAAAACAACCTCCTTAATGGGGATGACCAAGCCTATGTGGACGCCTCACCTGCCCTTGCTGATGTGTATGTGAACGGCGGGTGGAAGACCGTCTTGCTCTGCGCCGAGGGTAATGGAGGGGATACTGTCTTCTGCCTTGATGTGACTAATCCTACAAGTCCTTCTTTTATGTGGGAGTTTGCGGATCCAGATCTGTTTAGAAGCAGGTCGTCACCGGCGGCGGCCCGGATTGGAAGAATTACCATTGGGGGAGCGACCAAATGGGTTGCCTTCTTCGTATCCGGTAAGAATTATGACCAGACATTATATCCTTCCCTGTATATGATAGATATTTCCGATGGGAGTGTCATACAGAGAGTCTTTCTCAACGCCCAGAGTAATGGGGTGGGCGGGGTGCCGAGTGGACAACCGGCCATCGTAGACTCAGATAACAATGGATATATTGATCGGCTCTATATAGGGACCGATAAAGGGTATATGTATAAGGTGAATATACCCGACAAACCAGACGAGGTGGCCTATGGAATAACACACTGCGTTCTCAACACAGACTTTGACGATGATAGTGGAAACACGGTGGCGAGTAACCAGCGATACCATCCTATCTACGCCTCTCCGACAGTAGTTATGGAGAGCAGTCATAACAGTTCGGGGGCAACAAATTATCGTATAAGAATATTCTTTGGAACCGGTGACAGTCCCTATTATGATGAGGATATCAACACATCAGAAACCACCTACCACTTTTTCGCGTACACAGATACAAGCACAAAAGGGACCTGTGAAGATGATTCGGTATCCCTGGACTGGTTTTATGAATTGCCAGAGGGGCATCGAGTCTTCGCTTCGGCCTTCGCGGCCGCCGGAACCATATATTTTGGTACCTCGAGCGCAGAGACAGAGGATCCCTGCGAGGATACAAATGAGGGTCAGCTCATCGCTTTAAGCGAGGAGGACGGCAGTACCGTCCATACAGAGACTGTCGGAAACATATTCGTTTCCCCCCTGGTGGATGATAAGCACCTATATATAAAAACTCCGACAGGCCTAATCTCCTTAGGCGGAGATCAGTATAACAATTTTGTAAACATAAGCGGGACTTCTACTTTGTCAACAAGGATGTGGAGGGAGATATTTTGAAATAAAGGGGCACAGGGCATTCACAGTGCAGAGCGTAGCTGATGATTCCTATGTCCTTTAGGTCTCACCTTTTGGGATGAATTCATTCGGAAGGTATCAATCTGAATGACAGCGGATCCATAGGCAGATTTCACGGATCAATCGGGATTACAGGTTCTTAAAATGTAGTGGAATGTTCGCAAGCCGGATGGTTTTTCTACCGCCATCAGCGCATCTTTTTAAAAAACGAAGGGCTTCCTGTGCAGTTCGATTGTCTCCAGCTTCCATGGAAATCTCTAAGGCCAGTTTGAAATAGTCCGCCGCCCTGTCAGGATCACGGTCCTGTTCCAGGGCTCCCATAATGAGGCAGTCTGTTATAGCTTCCGCATCGCCGAGTCTTCTATGAATATCCATGGCATTTTCAATTCGTGCTAACCCCGTATCATTACTTACCGAGAAATAATACATGATTCCAATACCCCTGAGGGCTCCGGCTTCAATCTCTTCATAGCCTTCATTACGGGCAATAAGCAGTGCTTTTTCAAAACAGTTCAGCGCATCCTGATTTCTTTTGAGGGTCCTGTAACAGTAAGCGAGATTCAGGTTGGTCAGGGCGATAGCCCTGTCATCATATAATTTTTTGAAATATTTCATTGCCTTCTCAAAATTATGGGAGGCCCCGATAATGTCCCTGCGGTTGCCTGAAATAACCCCCTCCCTGAAATATCTCCTTCCCTTCCTGTCTAACTCCCCTCCTTCGCCATAAATATCTGTCGCGGCCTTTAACTCGGATTTTGTGATTAAATTATGACCTTCCCCCTTTTGTGCACCCGGACGGTAAGTCCATAACGTCGTCCCAATGATGAGAAGAATGATTGCAGCATAGAAAAAATATACTTTTTCAATTCTTCCGATATATTGATCTATTTTATCCAATAGTTATGTATCCCGATGGAGTTCTAAGACAAGAATTTTTCCATAACATTTATCATCCACATTTATGGAACAAAGGCAATAGGGAGAAGATATGATTTTTTTCGTATTTTTATCTGAAGAATAATTAGGAACGGCTAAGAAAAAAGTATTAGTGCCGGGATAGGCGATAATGAAGATTTTGATAGGTTATAAAATTTGATAAGACTTAAGTAGTGTCCGTTGTTTGTTGTCAGTTGTCAGTAGTCAGGACTAAGATGGCTCCTTTTTCAGTTAGTTGCGATGAATTAAGGTTAAAATAAACTTATTGCATAATGTATTTAAATCACTTATACAACGGACCACTGACAACAAACAACGGACACTACCAAGCTTAAATAGTTATAAAAGGTTTAACTCAGGGCATGTTCCGACCCGAAGCCCATTCGATTCATGGTACTCGATATAACTGGACAGGGCCGTATTAAGGTAAGTACGCTCTTCATCGCCGTTTTTAAGAAATCTTATGCCCATGCCACGGCAAACGATCTTGTCATTTGGGACATTGGCATTTGTCCAGACAACCTCGGAGAAAAGGGTAAGGGGATACCCGTCCGGGAGTTCAATGGTCAGGCGAAATTGTTTCCCGATGGGAAGGGGATTTTCGCATGCCAAAAAAGCACCGCCCGGACTGAGATCTTTTGTTTCAACCTTTATACTCCCATCAACGGTGTCAATCGCAACCGGCCAGGTAACCCGTACTCTCCGGTGCCGCCGCTTCTCTTCTTCAGAGACATCAGAAAGCCTCATGATAATCGGTTTTTCCTGCTCCGGCAGCATCCTTTTCCGGAGATTACGAAAAATAATCCATATAGTCGCCATTAAAATACAGAAGAGTATAAAACCGAATCCAATGCTCATCCCTACATATATATTACCCATAAAAGCATTACCCGACAGCTATTTTTTTGAAATGCTCTTAACTTGTATAAAAAGAGATAAGGCACTCTGCAATGACCTTGAGACACTCAATGGCTCTTATCCTTTATTATCGGTATAACTGCCTTTTTTCATTAATAAAAATTACTGAAAACAGAATATCGGAAGTTCTAACTTTGGAGTACCCTCAAATACCTGTTTGACCGCCTGGGAATTAAGAATTGTAATTTTTTTTTACAATTGATAAATTATCTAACAGAATAACCGGGTTCAATATTTCCTTACTATCAGGAGACTCTTTTAATATTGTTGTATTATCAATAGCATATTGGGGATGGCGCCGTAATGGCACGGGTTTTGCGACTATTATGCATAGATAGTGCAGGAATCCAAATATGAGGGGCTGAAGATGAACGATTGCATTGGGGTCGCGAAAGAGAAATCCGGCTTTACGCTGATTGAATTAATCATTACAATTGCAATACTCGGGACCCTGGCTTCTATCATGATACCGGCCTTTTCGGTCTGGCTACCCGGGTACAGGCTAAAAAGCGCGGCAAGGGATGTTTTTTCGAATATGCAACTGGCAAAATTGGAGGCCATAAAAAGAAACCAGAACTGCTCTGTGACGATGGATACAGGTAATGATAAATATACGGTTCAGTGTCTGGGTAAAACGGTCTTGTTATCGGACTATGATAACACTGTGACTTTTCAGGGGCCGGGTACCGGCTATATAACCACCGCTACCATAACGTTCTCTTCCCGGGGACTATGCAATATCGGGAATGTTTATATTACGAACGATATACACAGTGCCTACTACAACATACAAACCTCGACTTCCGGAGGGATCAATTTAAAAAAATGGAACGGGACATCTTGGGAGTGATCATAAAAACGAAAAGAATAAGTGAATATCCCGGAGGGCGGGTATCCGGTGCGGGGTTTACGCTCATTGAAATTCTCGTTGCCATGGTCATTGCCATGGTTGTTATGGCCGCGATCTATTCCACCTACCAGGCCCAGCAGAGGACATACGTCACCCAGGAGGAGGTGTCCGGGATGCAGCAGAATATGCGTGCCGCGATGTATATCATGACAAGGGAGATCCGCATGGCCGGGTATGACCCGAAGGAGAGCGGGATCTTCGGCATTACCGATGTCAGGCTTTATAATATTGACGATAGCCAGGATGTGAACGGCAACAGCAAAATCGAATTCACGGCCGATTTGAATGAAAATGGATTTCTGGATACGAATGAAAGGATATCCTATTCCATATACGATTATGGGAATAATGGGGTTACCGACCTTGCCAGGGATTCGGGAGCGGGAAGGCAAATATTAGGGGAAGACATCGAGGCCCTTGGATTAGCCTATGCCTATGACAACAATAATGATGGCGAGGTGGACACATCGGCGGGGAATCACGTGATCTGGGCCGTGGACACGGATAATGATAACCAACTGGACCTGAACCTGCACACGGACTATAACGGCGTAATTAATGAAGACGACGATACAAACGATGACGGAGATATAGACGGCGTGGCGCTCGCCTCACCGGTTCCCATCGCCAATATCCGGGCCGTGAAGATTTGGATCCTTGCAAGGACTGAGAAGAAGATCCAGGGTTATACGGATAAAGGCGAATATGTGGTCGGGCGTCGTATTCTGACTCCGGGAGGCGAATTTATGAGACGACTCGTAGCTGCTTCCGTCAAGTGCAGAAATCTGTGATTTTAATGTGGAAGATGAATTATAGGGTAATCAATTATACCCTAATCAGGAGAGTTAAAAATGAAAAAACGGGCGGAAAAGATAGAAAAATACATGGCAGAAGGTGGCTTTACCCTGTTAGAGGTCATTATGGCCATTTCAATTCTGACTGCGGGGCTCTTAGCTGTCGCCTCCATGCAGATATCGGCCATCCAGGGGAATTCATTAGCCGGGCAGTTGACAACAGGAACATCCATTGCCCAGGACAAGATGGAGGAACTCCTTTCTCTGCCCTATACGTTGCTGGTAACGCATCCGGATCTGGTAAATAATACGGACAACGGGGGACCCCATTTCGAATCGAGTCCGCCCGACGGCTTCGATTTTGTTCAATGGGATGTGACGGACGATACACCGGAAACAGGGACGAAGACCATTACGGTAACGGTTGCGTGGCACGAGAGAGGGGCGCAAAAGACAACTTCACTCAGTTCCTTTAAGACCCGGTTTTGAGTTGGTCTTCTAATCAACGGGTGCTTCAGAGGTAAGGGAGCATTTAGAACTATCAGGGGGTGAATCCAATGAAAAAGAAGCGGTTTACAGAAGACAACGAAGGATCGGTCCTTGTCATTGCCCTCGTCATA
>CAYTUL010000065.1:0-11869 GCA_964441135.1 uncultured Desulfobacteraceae bacterium
CCATAAGGACGCCCCGGGACATCCTGAAAACAATCGAGGAATTTGATCTCAAGCTCATAGAGAAAGCCGGCCCCAACAAGAGAAGATGGGGGGGCAATGCCTGTCTGGCCGCTTCCACCGTGTTTTTTCAGACCCTTCTCAATGCCTCGGGATATAAACCGTGGCAGCTTCTCGCCCCGAGAGGCATGAAAACCTTCTCCATGCCGAACATCGGCTTCAATATGGTATGCGGCGGGGAACACGTACCGGGTACCAAGCAGGATATACAGGAGATGTTCTTTTTCGCGATGAATGAAAAATCCATAAAGGACGTTTTTTCGGTGGCTATTAAATTCTTTAAACAGTTTGAAAAAAATCTCGTACGGGACGGCCTGCCTACCGGAACCGCCAAAGAGCGGGGATTCGTCTTTCCCGTGAAGGATAATTATGAAGGCCTGGAAAGGATAAAGGAATGTGCGGAACAGTTGGGTCTCAAGCCGACCGATTATGCTATTGGAACCGATAACGCCTTTTCCGAGATTCAGAAATCCGAGGAATTAAGGGCGAAAGGGATGTATGACATGAGGTTTTCCGGTCTCGGCCTCAAGACCCGGGAAGAATTAATCGAATTTAATGCCGGTATCGTGAAAAGCGCGCCCAACTTTATCACCATGGAGGACCCGGGATCCGAATCGGACATCGAGGCCCATAAGCTGATGAATGAGAAGTACGGGGATCGCGTGCAGATTGTCATCGATGACGCCGCGGTCACCCAGATGCGCTTTATCATACCTTTCCTGGCGGCGCCCCTCAGAAAAGACAGGGCCGGAAACTCCGTGCTCATAAAGCTGAACCAGGCAGGTACTTTCACCGAGACTTGTCTCGCCACCGAGATAGTCCTGGGCCTCGCCGATGTTGATCGGGTGGAAAGGTTCCTTGTGGCAAGAAAAGACCTGAAGGGTGTGATCAAGGAACTGAAAGGACTTGGTGTAAATGGCCTCAAGGAGGCCCTGGACAATATCAAGGGCATCGGCGCAACAGCCTTTTTCTCCCACCGCTCAACCGAGGGCTCATCCGAGTTCCTGCCATATATGCCCCTGATTTATGGGGCCGTTTCCAATAGGATCTGGTTAAAGGCGGGTGCGCCCAACGGGGAAAGGAACCTGCAAAATTATAATCCGCTTATACGAGCCGAGGAAAATATGAGGTCCTCCGGCATAAGGACGGTCGTCTCCAACTTCGACGGGCTGCCGGATAATGTAAAAATCCCCATGCTACTCAACCCTTAACCCGGAACCGTGGAGCCCCACGGGCGGGAGCCCGTGGCACCTTTGGTGCGGCGTAATCCGCCGAAGTTCCAGTCCTCCTTCGCCAAGGCTTCGGAGGACACCCGCATTCCTCCACGGCCAGGAGGCCGTGGCTTCCTGCGGAGGCGGGTGAACCCACAGGCCCGGGCGAGGCTCATGTCATGAGGGCAACCAAAGCATATTTCATCCCTAAAACAGCCTTCAGGGTCATGCAGTGGAGCAGGCCTTTTGCGACAAAGAGATATCCAAGGATCACGTTGACCATAAAGGACAAGAATAGCTGGATGATTAAAAGCCTGTTCATGCCGACTTCTATCCCCATGAAAGGGAGATACTTCAGGACAAAGAGTGAGGACAGTGCCGAAATAAGGAGAATTCCCGCAATCCTGCTCTTTAATAGGCCCACACTTAGGGTTAAGAGGCATAATCTCAAGATAATTTCTTCGGTAAAGGCCCCCTTTAAAGGCAACAGGATCAAATAGATAATCTCCTTGGGATAGGATGACGGGGAAATCTCCTGAAAAAATCGATCAAATAGAAGATAGGAAAGGGTCACCAACGCCATCCCGATGATGATAAGCAAAGGAATAGATCGAAAAAATTCTTTTCGATCCCCGAGTCCCGGGAGCCCGAACCTCTCCGAGAAAGACAGGCCGACCATGGCCGAGAGCATACAGACGATAAGCAACAGAAAAAGCTGGGTTAAAAGAAGAATCCATGGATCGGATGAGCCTGATTTCAGGGCTTCATTGGGATTAATAAACAGGAGATAATAGAAATAGGGTATAGTGAGAAGGGTGGCGGATAGGGCAAGCAGGGAAGACTTTATCAACGTGCCGCGCCTGTCCACGCCGAGGGTTACAGCATGAGATACCCTGCGCCATACCTCATTCATGATGATTACCCTTTGCGAGCAATTTTCTGATGAGTTCGGATCCTTCCATCAGTTCCTTTTTCTCAATCCGGGACTTCACCTCCAATATATTTATACAGGAAGGCCCGGCAAAGGGAATGATCTCACCATAATCGATCCGTCCATATCCCGGCGAAAGGTGATCATTGAGTCCATCCACATCATGAAAATGAATTCCGATCATGTTTTCAGCATAGGCCTTCAAAAGGTCCTGTTGCCTGCATATCCCAAGATTCTCCTGGACCGCCGCGTGCCCCGTGTCGTGCCAGTAACGTATCATCCCTCCATCGAACTTCCTGAGGATAATGCCGATCTCTTCAAAGTTCGGGATTTCATGGAGATAGTATCTGTTTTCGACGCCCAGGAATACCCCCCTCTTTTCGGCCTCCTTGTTCAGCCTGTCCAGGCTGAAAAGGATCGCATCGAGATTTCTCCCGGCCCTTGAGGCCCTGAGGGCATCCTGCTCCTCCAGAAACGCCCTCCCCTCCTCCTGATCCATCCTCTCCTTGCCGTATAGGTCTCTTATAGACTCCATGGGATTGGGCATGTCCACCCGGCCTAAATGAAGGACCAGGACACCAGTCTCCAGATCGGAGGCGTGCTCGATGCTCCTTATGCTGTATTTCACTGCCCTTGATTGTTCTTCCCTGTCAATGGAAGAAAGCAAAAAGAGATCTCCACTTGCCTTCCTGTCAAAAAACTCTTCTGGCCTGGGGAAGTAGTTGTGTATGCTCAGGACCTTGATGGTGCTGTTTAAGCGGGGCTTCATCTCATGAAAGAGACGGCCTGTAATCCTGTATTCCAGTTCAATCCCATCAAAACCCATCTCAAGGGCCTCTCCTATCAAGGCATCTCCATTGACGGCCCTGTTTTCCCACCAGGAAGTCGATATACCAAGCATGTTTTTTCCCCGCTCTTATTTTAAAGGATGTTGATTGATAAATAGTGCTCATCCATAAAGAAACGTTTTTAGATTTCCACCCTCCGTAGCAGGCTACTGCGGAGGACGGGCCTGCTATCAGCGCTCAGCATTCAGCTTTCAGCAAAAGACATTAAAAACAAAGGCTTGGCTGACGGCTGATAGCTGACCGCTGAAAGCCCCATCCAGAAATTGGCTGTTTCTGGATGGACACTAACGATTAATAAAATAGAGGGTTTATGTCAACATTTCCTGTTGAAGGAAAGCTTGATTCATATTTGGGAATAAAGTATTCTATAAATTTAAGCAATCGTCCCTTGGGAGAAATAGGCCATTGACGTCGCTCAACCCTAAACAAGAGTTGCCGGATTCGTTCTATCCTATACGGACATTCGGTTACAAACTATCCCTTTTAAAAGGAACAGGGGATTTTTTTATCATTTTTATATTCTCCCTGTTTTTTTTAAGTATGGCGGGCTGTAAGACAGCTTCGAGGCACCTCCAGGAGGAGGACCGGGCGGCCCGTATTATCATCAGGGAAAAACAGGAGCAGGCCCTCGGCAGGTCGGAGGATTTCACCATCGAGCGACCGGCCGACATCCTCAGACGCCGTCTCTTGATAGAACAGGACCTGCCCCGATCGGGTAATGCATCCCTCGGCACGGACATGCTCAAGCCTATTGAACACTGGCCCCTGAAGGACTATCCGCGGGCAGTATCCTCTTCCAAGGAGTTATCAAAAAGGGAATACGGAAAAACGATCACCCTTTCTCTCCTCCAGGCCCTTCAGGTCGGGGCCATGAACAGCTCCGACTATCAGACAAAAAAGGAAGATGTCTTTCGAGCCGCCCTCAGTCTCGATCTTACACGTGTTGACTTCCGCTTTACCTTTAAGGGTAAGGCGGAGAGCTCCTACAGTGATGACGGGTCATCCGGAGATCCTGTCAGGGGGACGGAGCAGAACACCTCCCTGGATGTAAGCAAAAAGCTCGAGAGCGGGGTCAGTCTTACCACTGCCCTGGCAGTAGACCTCGTCCGCCTGCTCACCCAGGGACGCACCTCTTCCTTCGGCATCCTGGCAGACACCTCCATCTCTATCCCTTTACTCAGGGGATCGGGCAGGTATATCGTCATAGAGCCCCTGACCCAGGCCGAACGTAATGTGGTCTATGCCATCTATGAATTCGAGCGGTTCAAAAAGACCTTTGCCGTGGAAATCGCCAGCAACTATCTGGGAGTGATCAGGCAGATGGATCAGGTGGAAAATGCCCTGGAAAATTACAACAATCTGAAGGAATCCGCCCGCCGTTCCAGGATGCTCGCGGACGCTGGCCGATTAACGGAAATAGAAGTGGATCAGGCGGTTCAGAATGAGCTTATCGCCCGGAACAGATGGATCAACGAGACGAACCTGTACAAGAGCCTTCTGGATTCCTTTAAAAAGCTGATGGGCCTGCCCACCGATGCGAGTATTGAACTGAAGGCTTCCGAGCTGAAGGGCATGACCATCCGGGATCCGGGGCCCCTGGAAATGAATGAGAGACATGCCATTGAGCTGGGTCTTGAGAACCGTCTTGATCTCCTCGTGTCAGAGGGAAAGGTGTATGATGCCCAGAGAAAGATAGTGGTCCAGGCGGATGCCCTGGGCGCGGAACTGACCTTCTTGGGCAAGGCGGAACTGGGACAGTCACGCAGTCTTACCACCGCCGGCCTGGAGAATGCGAGGCTTCGTTCAGGCAGGGGCATATATACGGGACTGTTAAGCCTCGACCTTCCCTTTGAGCGAACCGCCGAGCGTATCGCACTTCGTGACGGCCTGATATCCCTCGAGCGGTCGGTACGAGCCCTTCAGAACCTGGAGGACGACATCAAACTCTCCATCCGAAACAAGCTCAGGGACATGTCAAAGGCGCGGGAAACCCTTATCATTCAGACCAGTGCCGTGTCCCTCGCCGAAAAAAGGGTAAAGAGCGTAGCCATGTTCCTGGAGGCGGGCAGGGCCCAGCTCAGGGATCTGTTAGAGGCCCAGGAGGCCCTTCTTAATGCGAGGAACTCCCTGACCGCTGCAAAGGTTGACTACCGGGTGGCGGAACTGGAATTCCAACGCGATACCGGTCTGTTGAAGATAGACAAAGACGGCTTGTTAGAGGAGTACCCGCAAAAGGGAAACGGATAATGGAAAACAGGCACCGGATTCATAATTTTCACGGGAAAAGAGCCTTCGCGATAATGGCGATGATCCTGGTTATTGCTGGACTGGTCCTCTGGGCTTTTTCATCCTTGAAGGGAGATGTCGGCAATGAAGCCGGTACTCCTACCTTCACGGTCAAAAGCGGTCCTTTGAGGATCAGCGTTACCGAGACTGGGACGATCCAGGCGCGGGAAAAGATAATCGTAAAGAGCGAGGTGGAAGGAAAGACATCCATTATCTACCTCGTGCCGGAGGGCACAAGGGTTAAGAAGGGGGATCTCCTGATTGAGCTGGATGCGAGCAATCTGCTTGATGAGAAAATCGACCAGGAGATAAGGGTACAGAATGCCGAGGCCGCCTTTATTGGCGCCCGTGAGAATCTCGCCGTGATTAAGAATCAGGCCCAGAGCGATATGGATCTGACAAAGCTATCCTATGAATTTGCCAAGCAGGACCTTGAAAAGTATCAGGAGGGAGAATATCCCAACCAGTTGAAGGAGGCGGAATCCAGGATTACCCTGGCCGAGGAGGAGGTCACACGCGCTAAGGAGAGGGTTGAATGGTCCAAGAAGCTCTTTGCCGAGAAATATATCTCCCAGACCGAGCTTCAGGCAGATGAGCTCGCGGCAAAAAAGACCGACCTGGACCTGGAGCTTGCGAGGAATGACCTTGACCTGCTGAAAAATTTTACCTACAAGAGGAGTCTTGCCCAGCTTGAAAGTGATGTCAAGCAGAATAAGATGTCCCTCGAAAGGACAACCCGGAAGGCCAAGGCGGATGTGGTCCAGGCCGAGGCCAATCTGAAGGCCAAGGAATCGGAATATGAGCGGCAGGAAGATAAGCTGAAAAAGATCGAGACCCAGATTGAAAAAACCAGGATCTATGCACCTGCTGACGGATTGGTGATCTACGCCACAAGCGCGGATCAGGGTCATCGTTTCGGTCCAAGAGTGGAGCCGCTTGCCGAGGGTACCGTTGTCCAGGAGAGGCAGGAACTCATACACCTCCCTACCACCTCCGGCTACAATGCGGAGATCGGTGTTTACGAGGCAAGCCTGGATAAGGTAAAAAAAGGCCTTCCCGTGGTGGTGACCGTGGACGCCCTTCCCGGAGAAAGATTCACGGGCCGGGTCGTGTCCATCGCCCCCCTTCCCGACGCCCAGAGTGCCTTTCTGAATCCGGATCTGAAAATCTATGACACCCTGATTCAATTGGATAATGGTGGCAACATGGATCTCCTCCGGAGCGGCATGAGCTGCACGGCGGAGATTATTGTGGCGGAATACAAGGATGCCTTGTACGTACCCGTCCAGGCCGTGCTCCGGGTCAGGGGCAGGCCCACCGTCTATCTGGTTAGAGGCAAGAGGCTTGAACCCAGGGAGGTGGAAACAGGTCTCGATAACAACGTGATGGTGAGGATCATAAAAGGACTTGCACCCGGCGAGATTGTTTCCCTCGCCCCTCCCCTCAGCCAGGCCTCTCAGGAGACTGAAACCAAAACGGCTGCAGAGACTCCGTCCAAGCCGGCCGCCGGTCCCTCCCAGGAAGGAGGCCGGGTCCCGTCTCCCGAAGGCCCCGGGATCGGTGAAAGGGGACAGGGAGTTGTCCCATCCCGGGGAACCGGATCTTCTCAAGGGACAGATTTTATGGAAAGATTCGACAGGGATGGGGATAACCGCATATCAAAGGAGGAATTCTCGGGTCCGGCCGAGGTTTTCAGCCGGCTTGATAAAAACGGTGACGGCTATATCGGCACCGGCGAAATCCCAGCCCGTTCTCCTGGAAGCGGCCGCCGGGCCGGGCAATTCCCATCGGGTTCAAGAACGAATGGGGGTGAAAGCGGACAGGACCGGGGCACATCGAGGGGCCGTCAATGAGTGATCCAGTCCCCAAGGACGACAGGATCATAAGACTGGAAGGGGCAAGCAAGATCTATCCCATGGGGTCCCAGGAGGTAAAGGCCCTTGACGGTGTGAGCGTCTCCTTTGAGCGGGGCAGCTTCTGGGCCATTATGGGACCGAGCGGCTCCGGAAAGAGTACGATGATGAACATCCTTGGCTGCCTGGACAGGTTGACAAGGGGACGTTACCTCCTTGAGGGACAGGATGTGAGTGACCTGAACGATGATCTCCTGAGCGAGTTCCGGCTCAGGCATCTGGGTTTTATCTTCCAGAGCTTTAACCTGATTCCCCAGTTGACCGTGCAGAGGAATATCGAACTTCCCCTCTATTATCTTGGATGGGACGCCAGGGACAGTGCGGAGCGGGCAAGGGAGCTCGCTTTGAATGTGGGCCTGGAGGGCAGGCTCGATCATCGCCCGGCAGAGCTTTCAGGAGGACAGATGCAACGCGTAGCCGTGGCGAGGGCCCTTGCCAACAACCCCCAGATCCTGCTTGCGGACGAGCCCACCGGAAACCTGGATACCGCCACGGGGGAGCAGATACTGAAGCTGCTCGTTGAGCTCAACCGGCAGGGGAAGACGATTATCATGGTCACCCATGAGATTCAAATCGCAAGGTATGCGGGGAAAAGGCTCTATATGAAAGACGGCGTCATTGACAGGATTGGGGACGAAAGGAATGAGACACATGAGAATCACACGGGATATCCTCCTGGGCATTGAGAATCTCCTGCTCCATAAACTCAGGTCCTTTCTGACCATGCTGGGGGTGGTGTTCGGTGTGGGGAGCGTGGTGGCCATGCTTTCCGTCGGGGAAGGCGCCAGCAAGGAGGCCCTTGAGCAGATCCGGAAGGTGGGAAGCAACAACATCATCATCACTTCCATAAAATCCCTTGAAGAGGAAACCACTTCGACCACCCGGGTCCGCATGAGCGTTTATGGAATTACCTATAAGGATTTTAAAAGGATATCCGAGACCTTCAAGACCATAAGGCAGGTGGTCCCTGTGAAACTTATACGAGAGCAGGGCCGCCTTGGAGAGAGATCCCTTGAACTTCGTGTGGTGGGAACTACCCCCGTGTGGTTTGATCTCGTGAAGAGGCCCCTGTTGGCCGGCCGTGTCCTGGTACCTGCCGACAACGAGGAAAAATCCGCCGTGGCGGTCCTGACGGAATACGGTGCAAGGAGACTCCTTGCGACCCGGAACACGATCGGTCAAAACCTTCCCATAGGCGGCAATAATTTCGAAATTGTGGGCATTGTCAAGAGCGAGGGGGGTGAAACCGGAGATATCCAGCTTCCGGACCAGGAGGTGGACGCCTATATCCCCATAGAGGTGGCAAGGGTCTACTACGGGGACACGAGCATGAAGCGTACGTCAGGTTCCTTTGAACTGAAGAGGGTGGAGCTTGACCAGGTAATCGTTGAGGTCAACAGGATGGAAGATGTCGAGGCTACTGCCAAGGGAATTGAGGCCATGTTAGAGCGGTTCCACGATAAAAAAGACTATGCCATGAGCGTACCCCTGGCCCTGCTGAAACAGGCCGAGGCCACCAAGAGGACATTCAATATCGTGTTAGGCTCCATCGCATGCATCAGCCTCCTCGTGGGCGGAATCGGAATCATGAACATCATGTTAGCTTCCGTGACCGAGCGTACCAAGGAGATAGGCATCAGGCGGGCCATCGGTGCGAAGCGAAAACAGATCATCCTTCAGTTTTTAATCGAGACCATGGTACTCTCGACCATAGGCGGAATCGTCGGCCTCGGACTCGGCGTCTTCATCCCCTTGCTCATAACCTTTATCGCAGGCATGCCCACGGTAGTCACTCCACTGAGCATTATGCTGCCCCTATTCATCAGTGTGGGTATCGGCATCATATTCGGCCTCTACCCTGCGGCCCGGGCCGCAGAGGTGGACCCCATCATAGCCCTCCGGCACGAATGAGGATTTGGAAATATTTCCATTTTCTGTAAATGCCGCCTGCCCCTGGTCTATTATTCTAGGAATAGGTGACCTGTTCCACATCCTCGCTAAACCATACCTCCGGTGTTCCTATTACGCCTATTTTTTCCATAATCGCCGGGACATCTTTGGCAAAATCTTTTGCCCCCTTCATGTCCTTAAACCGATGTACGGCAATGACCTCATTCGGGTCAGATTCTCCACGATGGACACTGGCAAAGGTAATCCCATGTTGCTTACGAAGCCAATCCGCTTCATCATATCCTCGTTTCCACCTAACGTAATCTTCTACCTTGTGTCTTATGATTAAAGTAGCCATCTTTTACTACCTCCTGTATATTTTTAATATTGCATTCCATGAATTGTTAATAAGTATGCTTCTTCTTTAATAATCATTCGGTGCAAAATAGCAATGCTTGTTGCAATTAAAACAACCATGACAAGCCATGGACGAACCGGAAATATGCTAAAAGCCATATCGCCACGGATCAGTCTTCTGGCCTTTGCACCCCGCCTTCAATAGATGAACGGGATGAAGCGCTTGCGGGAGGCCATGAACCGGGTGTAAGGAGCTCCAAGAGAAGACAGAAGGGCTTGCTCCTCGACATGTGCCCTGTAGGCATAGGCAGGAAACGCTACGATGAAGGAAACCAGGATGCTGAGCCAATTTCCGAAGGAAAGTGCAATGCCCAGCATGATGATTAGGGCAGCGCTGTAGGAAGGATGTCGGACCCACCTGTAAGGGCCGGAATCGATTAGGCGTTGGTCGGTCTGGATTGTGACCGCACCAGTGAAAAACCTATCGAGGATTCGAAAACAGTGACGACGGAGGAGGCTACCGAAGATGAGCGTGACCAAACCGGCGAAAAACCAGACTATGGGACTGCCCGGCAGGGCCGCCTGAGGAACAAGGAAGGGGAGAAGGAAGGCTGCGAATGCCGCAACGGAGAAGCAGATGGCAACGACGTAAAGTGAGCCGCGGTCTTCTGCAGGTATGTTCGTCCTTATGGTGGCACGCGCCAATATGCGCGTCTCTGGGATGAAGACCCACACATAAACGGGCCAGAATAGTAGAAAATAGGGCCACGTGAACTGAAGAGGTATCGTCATGGAGGTACCCGTAACCCAACGCCCCAATAACCAGACGGCTGTTTTGCGGAAAGACCCCGGCTCAAAGGGTCTGGCAACAGTGCTTATTATAGGACTCGAACCCAATTAAGCACGACAATTTCTCATAGTCAACCAATATGTTTTTTATTCGAGGCTCCTGGATCTCATTTTACGCCTCCTTTTGTCCTGATCCAGCCAATAATAATTGGCGATGGCGATCCATCGCGAACATGAGAAGGAACTCCCACCTTTCACAAACGTATAAAATCATGGACGTTCCTCTTTTCACAGGATTTTCGACAAAGTTCTGGACACGCGAATAGAATCATGTTTAATTGGCACAAAAATTGAAAGAGAACATGAGTATTGGCCGTGAAACCCGAGGCAAAGAAATCGCTTGAATCGGACTCATTCGGGCCCAAAGGACCGGACTTATTCGGACCCGAAGGACCCGGCTTTTCTACCGATTCATGGCACCGCCACCGCGATTTCTTTCAAACTTTCCTGGCAGAGCCAACGGCTCTGAGCTGGCCCAGAGGGCCAGGCATTCTGGAAAGACGTAAATGAGAAGATTATGATCAATATAAACAGGGACTGGTGCAAAGGGTGCGGTATCTGTGTCTCCTTCTGCCCCGAGGACGTCCTCGCGCTCGACGACAATGATAAGGCCGTGGTGCTCAATCCCGACAACTGTGTCTTCTGCGGCATGTGTGAACTCCGATGTCCGGATATGGCCGTCGAGGTAACCAAAGAAAACGAGTCAGATACGTCATGAAAGGAAAAATACGATTTGTACAGGGAAACGAGGTCTGCGTAGAAGCGGCCCTGTACGCAGGTGTGGGATTCTTCGCCGGTTATCCCATCACGCCCTCCACGGAGATCGCGGAACTCCTGTCCGTACGGCTTCCCCAGGTGGGAGGCAGGCTCATTCAGATGGAAGATGAAATCGCGGCCATGTGCGCCATCATCGGGGCCTCCCTCACGGGAGTAAAATCCATGACCGCCACGAGCGGGCCCGGGTTTTCCCTTAAACAGGAAGCCCTCGGGTATGCCATCATGGCGGAAGTGCCCTGCGTGGTCGTGAATGTTCAGAGGGGAGGCCCGTCTACGGGCACACCCACCAACGTCGGCCAGGGCGATGTCATGCAGGCCCGCTGGGGGACCCATGGCGATCACGCGATTATCGCCCTTACGGCCTCCAATCATCAGGACCTCTTTGCCGTTACCGTGGAGGCCTTTAACCTCTCCGAGACCTATCGAACACCTGTGATCCTCCTCCTGGATGAGATAGTGGGTCACATGAGGGAAAAATTTATCCTTCCCGAACCCGGTGAGATCCCGCTGGTGGAAAGGCTCTGGACGTCCGTGAAGGAAGGCACGGACTATCATCCTTACCTGCCCAGGGAAGACGGCCGGCTGCCCATGTCCGATTTCGGGGGGGTTCATCGTTACAATGTCACGGGACTGGTACATGATATGTGGGGGTTCCCTTCCAGCAAGCCGGCAGTAATCCACGGATTAAGACACCACCTGGTGGACAAGATTGAAGGCCAGGTCTATGAGATCACACGGGTAAAGGAATAT